>CAZFKF010000631.1:0-4207 GCA_964518805.1 uncultured Planctomycetaceae bacterium
GACCCAAGCGATGACATGATTGCCAAGCCCCTGCGTCGCCCCACATTCGTGGACCACCAAGAGACGGCCCGTCTTGCGCACCGAATCGATGATCGGCGCCAGGTCCATCGGCTGGAGCACGAATGGGTTCCAGACTTCCAGGGCGTCGGGGAAACCCTCGCCGGCGGCGATCGCCTCGTGAACCATCGCGCCGAAGGCCACCACGGTCAGGCCATCGCCTTCCGTGTGGCGCCGGGCCCGCCAGACCGCATCCAGATCGCCGTCGAAATCGATCTCGCCCGTCTTGCTCCAATAAAGCAGCTTGTGTTCGAATACGAGGCACGGGTTGGGGTCGTAGAAGCCGGCCAGCAGGGCCTCGAACGTCTCCTGGGGGGTCGCCGGATAGAGGAGTTTCAGGCCGGGGAATCGCGACCACAGCCCCTCGAATTCCCCGCTGTGAAATGCGCCCATGGTCAACCCGCCGCCGCACGGCAACCGCACCAAGAGCGGCGCCGGCCGGCCGGAGCGGAAATACCAGGTCCCCGCATTCAGCCCCAACTGACTGACGGCCTCCGTGGAAAAATCGGCGAACTGGAACTCGACGATCGGCCGGGCGCCGACTTGCGAGGCCCCCAGCGCGAAACCCAGGATGCCCGATTCGCAAAGGGGCATGTCGATGACCCGCTCGGGCCCGAACCGGTCCACCAATCCCTTGCACGTCTTGAACGCCGATCCATACGCCCCGATGTCCATTCCGGCCAGGAACGCCTCGGGACACCGCGAGAGGATATGGTCAAGGGCCAGACGCACGGCATCGCCATTCTTGACCTTCTGGGCCACCACCGATTTCATCGGAGGAGGCAGGGACGTGTCGTAGACGTCCCATTGTTGCCGCGGGGCCTGCGGTCGGGCGACGGCCATGGCGTGCGACACCGCTTCCCGGACTTCTTCTTCGACGGCCGCTTCGATCTGCGACACATCGGCGTCGCGCAGCCCGCTCACCTCCAGGAGTTGCCGCCTCGCCGCGGGCAAGGGATCGCGACGGAGGAACGCTTGCCGTTCGTCCTCCGAGACGTACTCGCCTTTGTCGTACACCGCGTGGCCGTGCAAACGAAGCGTCATGCATTCCAGAATCACTGGAAGCGGCTCTGACGACATCGCGTCCAGCACGTCGCTGATTGCCGAGTAGACCTCCCAAACATCGGTGCCGTCGATGGTCCGGCCCGAGATGCCGTAGCCGTAGGCACGATCCGAAAGCCGACGACAGTGGTACTGGACACGCGTGGGGGTGGAGAACGCGTAATGGTTGTTTTCGATAAGGAACACGACCGGCGCGCGATGCACGGAGGCCAGATTGAGGGCCTCGTGAAATTCCCCGGTGCTCGTGCCGCCGTCGCCAATCAACGCTAACCCGAACACTTGCTCGTTGGCGCGGCGTGCCGCCCAGGTCGCGCCAACGACCAGGCTGAGCATTTTGCCTAAATGGCTCATCATGGGAAAGCGGCGCGTGCCGGCGTCGCCGTGGTGGACGTTGCCTTCCCGGGCGTGGGTTGGGCTGTCGCTGTTGGCCATGTACTGGCAAAGCAACTGGTACGGTGTCGAGCCCCAGACCAGATGCGCCCCGAGGTCGCGGTGCAAAAGCGACACCACGTCACGGCCGGGCCGAAAAGGGATCGACATGCCGATTGCCGTCGCCTCGTTGCCAACTCCGGCCGTGACGGTCCCCTTGACGTATCCTTTGCGATACAACTCCACGAGTCGTTCGTCGAGTCGCCGCGAAAGCAGCATCAGGGGATAGGCGACACGATAGAGTTCCGGCTGCGACAGACGCTCGGGATATCGGCTGAGCCTCGCAACCGACTTGTGTGGCGGGTCGAGTCGGGGGCCGGTGGGCATCGGCTTGCCCGTGGGCACGGCATCCCCCCCGGTCGTTATGCGTCGCAAAGGGCCGGCGACCGGCGTGACGCGGGATCGGGGGGTATCGCTGGAAAGAGCCAAGTCAAGCGCCCTTGTCGGAGGTGCAAACCCTTATGATTCTTTGAGGAGGCGTCCGAGCCTTGCTCAATCTAGCCGTCCGTTTGCCGCAGAACACCTCGGCGGAAGAGGTTCCTCGCGCCTCCGGGTTCCACGACGGGCCGGAGCTTGCCGGCACAGGACAGTTGAACGGCACTCCACAGCCGTTTCAGGAAAAGAGCCACGGCGGGCATTGTAATTCCCGAGGATATTCCTGTCACGCCCACTCTACCCGTTTTCGCACGGCGCCCGAGCAAAATTGTATACCTATGGGGGGATTCTCAGAAGATGGACTGCATACCGCGGGCCGGGTATTTCAGCGCCTCATGTCATCGGCGGAGCGCCGGTTCGCAAACACACGCTTGGCCGAGGCAATTTCCGCCGGATTTTTCGCGCCCCGTCGGTCTCTCAGTTGAAATCAGGGGCCTCGCCCAGGTAGATTTACGGTATGGTGAGGATAGTGGGGTCTTGAGTACACCGAGGGCCGCAGTGCGCCGGCCGAGGCTCTTGGGATGTCGTTACGGCTCGACGCATCTAGAGAAGAGGTGGGTAGCCCTATGAAGTCGAATCCTGCGAGGAGACGTGGCTTCACGCTCGTCGAATTGCTCGTCGTGATTGCGATCATCAGTATGCTGATCGCGCTGTTGCTGCCCGCGGTCCAGTCCGCCCGCGAGGCGGCTCGACGCACGCAGTGTTCCAACAGTCTCAAACAGGTCGGGCTGGCGCTGTTGAACTACGAGGGCAACTACAAGAGCTTTCCATTCTTGCGCGGGGGAACGTCGGGCGCGTGCGACATGACCTCGAACTGCGAGTGGCTCAGCGGTTGGCCGTTGCTCCTGCCTTATCTCGAACAAGCAGGACTGTATAGCAAGCTGACGTCGACGCTGACGCTGACCGCGGGCACATACCCCCCCTGGGGTCCGGCGCCTTTCGATCCGTACCACAACGGATACGAACCCTTCTTGCTCGAAGTGAACCTCCTGCAATGCCCGTCCGATCGAACGTCGGTGAGGACTGCGGGCATGCCGGGCCAAACCAACTACCACTTCAGCATCGGCGATACGATCCTCGGCACCAGTGGCCTGGGAAACAACAACGAGAAGTTTCCTCGCGGCGTCTTCGGTTTCTTCACGGCAACGCACATCAGCGACGTCGTCGACGGTACGAGCAACACGCTGGCCGTGAGCGAAGCGTGCAAAGGAAACGAGCAGATGCTGATCCGCGGCAGCGTGGCCTTCAACGTGGCCGGCGCCGAAACGAATCCCTCGATTTGCCTGGCGTTGCGCGGCGACGGGGGGCGATATCGTCCGTCGACCATCACGCGGCCCTGGATTGGCATCTGGTGGCACACCGGTGCGCCGGTGATGACCGGCTTGACCACGGTCCTGCCGCCCAATAGCCCGTCTTGCCTTTTCGGCAGCGACTATCTGGGCGCGGGGATCATTTCGCCCAGCAGCTACCATCCGGGCGGCGTGAACGCGCTTAAGGTCGACGGCTCGGTCGAGTTCGTTTCCGAGACCATCGACTCGGGCCAGCCTGGCCTGCCCGAAGCGGTCAGCGGTCCCAGTCCCTACGGCGCTTGGGGCGCTTTGGGTTCCAAGAGCGGCGGGGAGACCAAGGGGGGCGGCGGGCTGACGATGTAGGGGCAACCGGCGTCTTGAGGAAGTCAGGAGTCTGAAGTCCTGATGCATCACTCCCAACTTCCGACCCCCAACCAACGACCCACTTTTTCGCAGGAGCATCGAGCATGGAGAAACCGCGCGATCCGGCCGATCTGCCGATCGAGTCGCTCCCCTCCAAGGAAGAGCCGTCTCAGGTCAACTGGAATAAACCACTCTACATTATTGCCGGCGCGCTCGTGGGGGTGGTGTGCGTTGTCATGCTCTTCAAGTGGCTATTCGGGTCTTCCGATTCGGCGACGAAGGGCCAGGTCCGCATCACGGGCATCGTGACACTCGAGAAGAAACCGCTCACCGGGGCCGAGGTGACGTTCAATCCTTCCACGAAGGACGGGAAGACCGCGTTCGCCAAAACCGATAAGCGAGGGCACTTCACAGCCAGCGCCATGCCCGGCGAGTACCGCGTAACGATCACCCTTTTCGCCTACGAAGAAAAGCCCATGGATCCCGACGAGGCCATGAAGTACACCAGCCGCGAAGGAAAGGCTCCGCCCACGACCAAGGCGCGAAACATCGTCCCCGAGAAGTACGCCAGC
>CAZFKF010000632.1:0-4202 GCA_964518805.1 uncultured Planctomycetaceae bacterium
GGGGTGCCATCGTTTCGTAATCGCCAACGGATGGCGCTGATTCAGCAGGGGATCTCGCCGGATCAACTCGGGCCCGCCGAGGAATCCGGGGCGCGGCCAAAGGAAGGCCATTCCCGCGTGCCTCGGGCCTCTGAGCCGATTGAACGATACTTGCGTTCTTGTCTGACGGTGCGGCGATGAAAGAGCCCGGCGCTCGGGATCGCGTGGTTGTGGCGGAGGGCGGATTCTGCTTGGCAACTAGGAAGCCGTCTCGGCCTCCAAGGTCGACGAGGCTTTCAGCCTCAGAACAGCCGCCGCGGCCACGTAGAGGAACTGCAGCAAAACGGCTGCATATACGTAGCCTTGTCCGCCGCCGCCAAACCCGTAGCTGTGCAATCCTGAGCCGAGCACGAAGTTGACGCCGTACCACGCCATGACGACGAGCGAAAAGCAGACGACCGCGAGGGCCGCCAAGCCGAATTCCTCGACCCAACCGACGAACCGCGCGTGCAGGACGGCCAGGTATCCGAGCAGGGCAATCAGGGCCCAGACCTCTTTGGGGTCCCATCCCCAGAATCGGCCCCATGAATAGGCCGCCCAAACGCCGCCCAAGATGGTTCCGATAGCCAACAGGAGCACGCCGACCTGCAGCGCCTTGTAGGTGAACTTCGTAAGTGCCGCGATAACGGCCTCGTTCTTGGATCCGAAGAGGAAATAGCCCAGCGTGATGTCACCCACGCCCAAGGCCAACGCAAACGCCGCGTAGCTCAGCGTGATGCTCATGACGTGCGTCACCAGCCAGAAATTGCTGCGGAGCACGGGTTGGAGAGGACGCAGGCTGGGATCGAGCGTGGCAGGGCAGTTGTCGGCCAGGATCAAGGCCACCGTCGACACGGCCGCGGCCGCGGCAAGGATATACCGACTCCGGTAGAACGCCTCGAACACCAGGCCGAACATCGCGGTCCCCAAGCTCAAATAGACCACGGATTCGTACATGTTCGTGACCGGCGCTCGTCCCGAGATCGCCATTCGCATTCCGAAGCCGACGAGCATCGCCACGAATCCCAGCACGAAGACGGTTACGCCCGCCGTGTACAACGGCTTCCAACTCGTGCCCATGCTTAGCGCCACGAAGAAGAAGGCGAACATCGTAAGCACCCAAGCGAAGCGAAAGGGCACCCAATGATTGTAGGCGACTTCCAGATCGATCGTCGCCTGGGACGGATAGGGCCCCAATTCGGGTCCGGCTTCGCGGAACGTGGCCAGCAGTTCGTCCGACGCCGTCTCAAAGGCATCCGCCGACTTGCTCACAAACGCCGCGCGCACCTTCTGCAATTGTTCCTTGGCCTTGCGCAATACGCCACCCGGGTCCTCGGCATCTGTGTAATCCGTCGTCATGAGGTCGGCAACCGTTACCCAAGCTTCGTGCTCGTCGCCCTTGGCCGGGAGGACTCCAAGGCGTTTCCCCGCACGATGATCGAGGTAGGCCATGTAGTTGCCCGCCAGTTCCAAGGCCTTACGTTCGAGGGCGGTCAGCCCGCGCGCTTCGTTTCGACTGATGGCATCGGCCCAGAGAAGGAAGGGAGTCTCGCGGCCGGTACCCGGGTCGCGGATTCTGGCCCGGCCCAATGCCAGCGGCGAGATGTACTTCTGATCCTCGCCCAGTCCGAGCATCTTCCGCAGCCCCAAATAGTCGACCCGGAGCAATTCAGCACGGTCCCACTTGTCAGGCATCTCCTGGCCGATTTGGTGTTCGGAGAGGGCCCCTGCGGCGCCGGCGGGTTGGGCCCACCCGGACCACTCAAAGACCAATGTCAGGTAAAGCCCCGTGGCGTCGAGTCGCAATCCGGTCTCCGGATCGGTAAACGAGGCCCGGTTGCACAGCGTACGAAGCGTCTCCCAGGCCAACGTATCCAGCGGCTTGTAGCGTCCGCCGTCCTGGACCGCCAAGCGCCGCCACGGTTCGAAGTCGAACGTTGCTTCGGACGACCCTTCGGCAAACGCGGGCGTTGCGAGCGACAACCCAACGAGTAGGGAAACGATACGACTGCGCATTCTCAAGGTTCTCTTGCGTTTTCAAGAGTTCGTTTTGGTAGCTCGCTGGGCGACGCCTTCCTGGGACCGCTTGGCCGGCGGCCGGCCGAATCTCCGTCGGTCTCGCGGCGAGTGTCCCTATAGGCCGCGAATTTGCCAAACTTCTGGTATCTGCCGAATGACGTGAGCAGTATGCCCAGGCAGATCATCAGACTGCCCAAGTACTTGAGGAACTCACCCGGGTCGTACGCGACGCTGAGAATCGACACGGATCTTCCATTGGGCTGCTCGATGAAACTGCTTTGGTAGAACGAGAATTTGCCGTGCGACAGGGGGGCGTTCATCGAGATCTCCCGATCCTCGTTGATCTGCAGATGGGGATCGATTAGCCGGACGAAGCTGGCGAAGGAGGCATCGCCCATACGCCCGGGGTTCATTCCTCGCTCGAACCGTTCCAATCGCAGGGCAAACCCGAGCGGGAATTGCTCGTTGCCGAAATCGATTTCGAGGACGCCCTCGGGCGTCTGAAGCCGCCGGCTTCGATATTCGGAGCGGTTGCGCTGGAGCCAGACTTCCTGCGTCGCCCCGCCGGCCGATACTCTCACCAGCGCCGCCGGCTCGGGCCCGGCGTTCTCCGACGGGGCCAACTCGATGGGACGAACGCTCATTTCGCGTCGGGCACTGGCCAACTGTTCGGCCACCACGATGTTGAACTGCGTCGAGAGTTCAATGGGCTGGCCCTTGGCTACGGCCCCGCGCAACTCGTACTTGCCCGCCCGCCCCACGCGACAATAGAGCTTGCCGTCGGCGGCTTGAAGGAACTCGATCGTCGAATGCGACGCGCGTCCGGCGTCCTTCTTGACGTCGGTTGCCGGAGGTTTGAGGAACGCTTCGAGATCGGCACTCTCCGCGGCGCGACGAAACTCCAACGTCACTGGGCCAAGGGACGCCTGCGAGTTCGCGCCATCGGCCACCAGCCATTCTTCCCAGACCGCGCGGCCGTCGGATCCGGCGAGGACGACCTGGATCGCCGGGCTGCCGGACCGTTCGGGGTTCTCGATCCAGGAGTCCTGGACCCTGGCGTGCCGGTAGAACTTCAACACCTCGAGTCCGACGCCGTTCAACGCGCCAACGTCTAGGGTCTTGCCTTCAGGCCAGTCCACCGGCCCGGCCTGAAAGACGAATATCGTGCGGCTATTTCGGCGTGCGCCGGCCTGTCCCGGCCACGACGCCGTAAATTGACAGCGGTCGGTGATTGCGATCCGGTCCTGCGTCTGCCCTTCTTCAAATGCCAGGGTGCCCTCGATTCCAGAGCGAAACGTCTCGATCGACCCGGCCAGCAGAACCAGAATCCCTCCATGCGTCACCAGGAAACCGATGTGCTTCTTGCGCCATGGAAATCGAATGGCCGCAGACGCGGAGACGTTCACCGCCAGCAGGGCCAAGAGGGCTGCAAACCACCGACTGTGGTAAACGTACCACTGGGCAAATTCGCGCCCCTTGGCGGTCTCCAGGAACGTCGCCCCGGCCAGCACGACCGCAAGCGTCACGATCAATACGACCGCCAACTTCAACGAGCCGAACCACCGCAGCAACTCGGTCGCCACCGATCGCACCGTCGAACCGGTCGATCGCGGATTGGAATCGCGAACCATGAGCGCCTCCGTGACAGGCTGACCGTGCCGTGCGAGGATGAGATCTCGCAGGGCGTGACTGCGCACGGCAGAGGGGCAGACGAATCTGGCAACACCCGGTGCCCCCCATCCCCATCAAAGATGAGGCTCCCGGTTCCGCCGTTTGCGGGCGTGACTAATGCAGTCTATTCTGCGTCAGCCTCTTTGACAACCGCAATTGGCACAAAAGGACACCCGCGCAAACACAGAAGGCCCCAAGACGCCGGGGGCTTGTCCCGACCCGGCTCTCGTGGACAACCCAACGCAATCCTGTTCCATCGGCCAGGCGGGGAAGGACGGCGTGCCGCCGGTTACGCTGCGACTGGCCATCCCACCGGAGTTCGGCCGTACGACGTTCCAGGAGGAGTTCTACGGACGCCGATTCGCGATCTCCGACGGCAAACTCGTTACCGGCATTCCCTGGCCTCCGGGCCGACGCGAACTCAAGTACACGTACGTGGCGCCCACCGAGACTCCCGCCTATCGCTGGAATCGCCCCGATTTGCCTTGCGAGGC
>CAZFKF010000633.1:0-4198 GCA_964518805.1 uncultured Planctomycetaceae bacterium
CCTCAACAACACCATCGTCGACCCGGTGGACAACACCATGCTCGGAAGACGGTGGTCCGACGGCGTCGCCGCCTTTGCCGCGTTCTACACGGTTCTGCCGCCCAACGGGCCCAGTTGCCACGATGGCAACGACTATGTCTGGGTCATGACCACGGCATCGAGTTACCATCCCGGCGGTGTCAACGTGGCCATGGGAGACGCTTCGGTCCGTTTCGTCAGCGAGACCATCGACACCGGATCCGCGCCCACTGGCGGCCTCTCGGCGCCGCCGGTCGATAGCGGCCCCTCGCCGTACGGAGTGTGGGGAGCTCTCGGCTCCATGAACGGCGGCGAAGCCACCGCCGCGCCGTAGCCCGAAGCCCCTCACTTCAATCAAGGAGCCATGGATGAAGTCGTTCTATTCTCTCACCATCGTCTGCGGATTGGTGTTGGCGCTGGGGTGCGGTCGACCGACCGAGAAGATCAAGGTGATCCCGGTGACCGGGCGTGTGACGCTCGACGGTCAGCCCCTGGAGGGAGCCACGGTGACCTTCCTCCCGCAAACCGCCGAAGGGGCCGCGGCCGGGGCGACGACCGATAGCACCGGCAACTTCAAGTTGCAGACGGCCGGGGCCGCCAGGCCGGGCGCCGTTCCCGGCGCGTACCAGGTGACCGTGATCAAGTCCGAAGTCCGGGAACTGATGTCGCAGGAAAAGGCCCTTGCCGAGGCCCAGCACAAGAATCAGCTCATTCCGCCTCCGACCACCGCGACCAAGGGCCTGCTTCCCGCACGCTACCGCAACCCGGCACAGTCCGGTCTCACCGCAACGGTGACCGAAAGCGGCAAGAACCATTTCGAGTTCGACGTGAAAAGCAAGTGACGGGCGTTCATGCGGGCAAGCCTCGGAATGCGGCGATCTAACGCCGCGTCTTGCGGGGCCACGCGGCGCGGATCCAGCGCCGGATTGCGGAGAAGGCCGCGATGAGTCGCCGCGCCCCCAAGAGGGTCGCCAGGCGTTTGAGGAACTCCCGAAAGGCGAATCCCCGGCCGCGCGTTCGCCTTTGGCCGGTTCCCCAGCCGCCAAAGAAGGACAGCCGCCAGGTCCGCCGCAGACCCTCGGACCCGCCGGGCTGCTTGCCAGGAACGCTGTGGGAAACAGGCGGCTCCGGCGACTGCGTCCGCGCCACTCGGAGCATCACTTCCACCCTGGTGAGTTGCTTTTCCAGCGACACGACCTCGGGCTCAACGGGCGTCTCCTTGCCAAGCGAACGTCGATACTCCTTCACAAGCAATTGGACGTTGCGGAGCAGCCGATCGAGCTTCCCGGGCTCGAAAGCGGCGGGATCGTTGGCACGCGTTTCGAGGGCCGCTTCCAGCAGGCGTCCGGCGGTCTGACAGTCGCGCCACGCAGGCGCGAGTATCTCGGAGAACTGATTGCCCCAGACGCGATGGAACGTGTGGCTCCATGCCTTCAACGTGCTGATCGTGCCCGTCTTCTCCTTGTCTTCGAAGAGGTCGCCGAGGATGAAGGTGTGCAGCGTTTCTCCTGCCAGCGGGTTGGCAGTGAGCCGGGAAATGCCGTCGGTAATCAGCAGAATGCTGGCGCCCCGGCACGGGCCTTGGCTGCGGATGTCGTCCACGGCCTGCTCGAGCGCGGTCTGAATCCTGGTCTGGCCGGAGTTCGGCAACTCGACGATCCGCCGCACGATCGCATGGTACGCATCCGGCCCGGCGCCCGAAGACAGCGGCCCCACCTCGGCCGCAAACGGCCGCACGTTGAGTTGGATTCGCTGCTGGTGGCCGCGGCGAAGGAACTCCAGGGCCAGTCCGCGAGCCACAGTGCCCCGCCGATCTCGGTCCTGCATGGTGCTCGACGTGTCTAGGAGCACGTAGGCATGCTGCCGGGCCGCCTGGGCCGCGCACGGTTCGTCAGCCAACTCGCGCTGCGACGATGGTTCGCTCGCGTCCCGCGGCTTCTCGGCCGGGCGCTGCCACTCGGGCATCAACAGCTCGCGCTGCGCCAGCTTGATCCAGAACAGCTCCGGCCACGCCGATTCCCACATCCATTGCAGCGGGAAGATCCGCGACAGATCCTCCACACCGCGTATCCGGTCCACCTCCATCTCGTCGGCCGGAAGGTGCGATTCGAGCGATTGGCTGTCGTACGCCGTCAGGTCGAGGACGCGATCGGTCTGCCTCTCGGCCAGCGCGTCGCCGTCTTCCCGATGCTGCGACCCGACGTCCACCTCCAGGCCGCGCACGCGGTGGGCCAGGTTCCGGGCGGCGACAAACATGGAGAGCTGTTCGGGCGCCAGGTCGACCAGCGTCAGGTCATACTCGGCCAGGTAGGAGATGAGGTCTGGAACGTCCACGTGCGTTCACGCCGTGCACAGGGACCCGGAACGTCGCCGCCACACGCCGCGCACCGACCGCCTCTCGTCCCGCGGTCTCGGCGCACGGAACACTCCAACCGCGCTCGACTAACTCAGCGGATCCTGATCCATGCCGTCGACGCGGCGGGTGAGGTCCTGAATCCATCGAAGCACTTCGAGCTTCAGCCCCTTCACCTGCTCATCGTGAGGCTTGATGCCGTCGACGTAGCGCCGCACGAGGTCGAACGTGACCTCGCCCACGCTCACCAGTCCGAAGAATCGCAAGATCCGCTGGACAAAGGTTGTGCACGGAATCGCCTCGCCGCCGGTAACCCGCGCCATCACCTGCTCCGCCAAGTCGCGCGCCGCCATCAACTGATCGACGTGCTCCTGGTCGGCGGGCCGGATTCGCGCGAGGGTCTCGCCGAGGGCCTTGTCGAAGCACCGCACCTGCTCTTCGCGTCCGCCCACGGTGATGACGGCGTAACGGAGTTGGGAGAGGTCGTCGGTGGTCACCTCGCTGCGGCCCCGCAGCAGGGCCGCGGCGTTGAGCACGATCCGCGCCTTGGCGTACGTCCGGGGGCTGACGTAGATCGGCCGCTTCTTGGCCGCTTCCGAAGCCTCGTTGATCAGTTCGCGGTAGCGATTCATGAGCAAGTTCTTCATGAACAGCATACTCGGCCGGGCGTCGATCCGCCGATCCGGAACGAGGCCTCGCACGATGTCCGCCAAAAACGCCAGTTGGCTCAACGGAATCTGTTCGTCTGGCGAAGGGGACGAACGCCGGCCGTAGTGCCGCGAGAACGCCTGGTCGATTCCCAGGAGCGTCAGCGGATTGTAGTCCGGCGTGATGTAGGCGTGGAACAAAAAGCGGTCGAGCACGGCCTCGGTCACTTCCGTGGCCCGCAGGTAGTTCGCCGCGGCGATTCCCGTGTGCAGCGGGGAGCGTTCCAACTGGGAGCCCTTCTTGAAGACCCGCTCGTTGAACACGCCCAGCAGGGCACGGAGGACCATGTCGTTGGCGTCAAAGAATTCGTCGATGAACGCCAGGTCGGCGTCGACCAGGGTGCCTCGCGTGTTGTGCACGATCCGCCCGCGCTTCAACAGCTCGGTGTCGATCGAGCCAAACAGCTCTTCGGCCAGCGTGCCCTTGGACATCTGCGTATCGAAGATCTTGGCGCCGCTGATGCGGCTGAAGATCGAGCTGGCGAAGAGTGTCTTGGCGGTCCCCGCCGGGCTGAAGATCAGCAGGTTCTCGCGAGTCAAAAGCGCATAGAGCGACTGAATCAACAACGGCCGGAAGCCGACCAAGTCGCGCTCCAGCGATGCCAGCACGAAGCGAAGCCGCTCGACAACGTCCGAAGGCTCAATGTCCCCGGACTCGCCGTTGGCCCACGGCTGGCGCGGTCGGTGCTCGATCCGCCCGACATTTCCCGTCGAAGGCGCCACTACCGGACCGAGGCCGAATCCGCCGCAGACCGGGCACATCGCCTGATCCGGGTCCACCAAGGTGCTTTGCTCGATGATGTCGTCGGACGAATCCGAGGCAGACGGTTCACTGGCCATAGGAAAAGCGTACCACGCGGACGGCGATCAGCGGTCGATCGCTCGGGACGGGCAGGCTCGCAAGGAAGGCAAAATCACCACGGCCAACAGTACGACTTGCCAATCCCCCCAAGCCCTACGCGTGGCTTTCCTCATGGTAAGTACTACCGTTGTGCATCAACCTACCCGGAAGAGCGGTGAGGTGGGAAGGCATCACCGGAGCAGTCGTATTTCCTGAGCATCGCTTCCGGGCGCGAACGAGAGAATTCTAGCGAGGGGGTGCGACGAAAGCAAGGATTCT
>CAZFKF010000634.1:0-4198 GCA_964518805.1 uncultured Planctomycetaceae bacterium
TCAGCGGGATAACCTCCTTCTCCACCCACAGGGGAGACTGTTCCCGGGCCTCGTTGGGGAATAATGAACGGCGAATCCTGAATACTGATTGGTAGATGATGAATGCAGGCGACGGACGCACGAGTCGAATTGAAGAGGAGTCAGCACAACGAGTCTGTTTGAAAGGTCTCCCATCTCCCTGTGGGAGAGGGGCAGGGGGTGAGGGCGTGGGCGGGAGAAGAGCCGTGGAAACGCGAAAGCCTTGCAGACGAGTGCCCTCACCCTAATCCTCTCCCAAAGGGAGAGGGGACGGTAGATCGTGCCTCTTTCAAGACAGGTTCCAAGCACCCGATTCTCCACAGCGTTCATCCTGAATTCAGTATTCACCGCTTAGTATTCGCGATTCATTGCCGTTCGTTGAGCAAGGAAACAAGCGCTATGGACCGCGGTGGTTTCTGGCGATTGGTCTGGAAAGAGTACCGCATGCAGCGGGCGGTTTGGCTCGCCATGGTTGCGCTCACGCTGCTGGTCCAGGTGCTGGTTGTCGTGTTCTCAAGGGCGGAGCGAGATTCGGTCGATTGGGTCGAGCCGCCGTTCGCGTTTGCGCTCGTGTTCTCGGCACTGTATGCCTTGGGCTGCGGAGCGACCTTGTTTGCGACCGAGCGCGAGACCGGCACCTACGAGTTCCAACGCAGCGTGCCGGTTTCCTGGTTGCGGCTGTTTGCCGCCAAGGTCGCGTGGGCCGGGCTGAGCACGCTGGCGATCATCGGAGTGCTATGGGGGCTGGCGGCCTGCGTCGCGCGCTGGCAGTTCCCCCAGGCGGCATACACCGGGGACGTGTGGGGACTGTTCGGATTTGGAGCCGTCGAACTACTGCTTTGGGGCATCCTCTTCTCTCTCGTTCTCGATCAGCCGCTGGTGGCGGCGATTCTGGCGGTTGCCACGGTCTCGACGTACCTGCACGTGCTGGCTCAAAACACCTACGGGTTCGCGGACCATATCGCCTGCTACACTGCGGCCCTGCCCTGGCGCGCGGCAATCGCCGCAGGGGTGGGCTTGGTCGATCTGTGGCTCGCGCGGCGATGGTTTCACGGCGGCAGGAAGTGGTTGGCGATTTCCGTCGGACACTGCGTGTCCGATGAAGCCGTCGCAGAAGCCGCTCTTCCGCCACAGCCTGATCAGCCGTCGCGCTGGGTCTTCTTCGGCCATCTCTTGTGGCAGCAGTGGCGGCAGTCGCGCGGTTTGATGTTCGCCCTCGCCGTGGCCGCGTTGCCAGCGGTGGGAAGCGGCGCCTGGTACAGTCGCACCTTTGGGTCCTATCATCCGTGGTCGGAGCTGCGAGCGGTGACCGCCGCCGTGTCCCTGCTGGCCGGCCTGATGGGCGCGTGCGTGTTCCTGGGCGATCAGCGGCGCGAGCAGTACCGCTTCCTTGCCGAAAGGGCCGCGCGTCCGGGAGCCGTGTGGCTGAGCCGGCAGGTGATCTGGGCCGTGCCGCTCGTGCTGCTTGCAGGACTTCTGGTCCCCTACTTCCTGGTCACGGAAGCCGACGTATTCGGCACGCGAGTCTACTCCCAGAGTCATTCCTACAGCGGCCTCGGCAGCCTCGACGTGCGCAACTTGATCGCGGCGATGTACATGGGCGGGCAGGCCCTGGAACTGCTGGTATGCGCTTTCGCGGCGTATGCTGCGGGCCAGTTCTGTTCGATGTTCTTCCGTAGCGGCATCCTGGCGGCCGTCTTTGGTCTGGCGTTGGCCGGCGGCTTGTGTTTCTGGACGCTACTGATGCGTTCGCTCTATCTGAGCCTCTTCTGGACCGTGTTGCCGATCCCGCTGGCGCTGGTGGCGGCCACGCGCCTGAGAACGGCTGATTGGATCCTCCACCGCAACACGCTGCGTGCGTGGTGGCGTCCGGCATGCCTGGTGCTCGCGTCGACCTCAGCCGTGCTGGCGGCGGTGCCGTGGATGCGAGTGAACAACATACCCGCGATGCCGCAGCCGATCCTCTCGGCCGGAGAGTACGAGCGCGAACCGACCGCCGAGGAGAAGGAAACCGAGGCCCTCTATCAAAAGGCCCGGGACGCGTACGTCGCTCGGCCGCCAGACCCAGGGCCCGCTCAGGACAACTCGAAGACGCAGCCCGAAGCCCCGCCGGACCCGAAGTTGGTCGCCGCAGAGGACGGGGCATGGGTCCAGGCCAACCGGGAGACGATTGCCCGGCTCCTGGCCGCCACGCAGCGCCCGCTGGGCGACGTGGGCCACCCGCCGCGAAGGCGATATTCGCCTGCGCCAACACCTGACTTCTTCGCGCCAACGTACCTCTTGCGCACCGCAGCGCACGTCGCCCAGCGCGAGGCGAGACTGGATCAGGCGATGGAGTATTATTTGGCCATGCTCCGGCTTGCGCGGTACGAGGGCTATTACTTCCCGTCGCTGTTTGGGAATGATTGGACCGAAATCCTGGCCTATCAGGAAATTCAGAAGTGGTCGGTGCTGCCGGGGCAGACGCCTGCGCGCATCGCATCGCTGCTCGCGCAACTCGAGAAGTTGATTCCGACCTTCCCGTCACGGTGCAACGCCTTGAAGGCCCAGTATGTCCTAGCCCGCGACCTGATTCGCCTAGATCCCAATGCTGTGCAGGCAGTGAGACTCGATTCCACGGATGTCTTTTGGATGAGTCTCTGCAATCGATGGTTCCCCTGGGAGCAGACCCGGGCGCTCCGATTCCTGGATACCTCGATTTCTCGCGAGCTTTGGTATTGCCAAGCCATGGAAGATCCGCTCGCTGGCAAGGGTCAGGTCACCAAGGAACGATGGCAGGACATCTGCGCGCAGCGTCACCGGAACTTGCCGAATCCGTCGATATTGCCCAAAGGGTTCGTTCCGGAATTGGGGTGGGGAGCTCCACTAGAGACTCTCCAGATAAAGACGCTGCGCGCGCTGGTCCAGGTGGTCCTCGGCCTGGAAGCGTGGCGGCTCGCGCACGGCCGGTTGCCCGACTCGCTCAAGGACCTGGTGGGAGCATATTTCAAGCAACTGCCGGACGATCCTTCGTCGCATGGGCCGTTTGGCTATCTGCCGCAAGGGTTGCCTTTTGACGTGGTGCCGGGCACGGAATGGCTTGGAGAGCGTTTTTTGTCGGTCGAGGGCCCAGCGCGAGTGATTTCCTCGGGGACGCCCGTGCTCGTGTCGCCGAGGGCGAAGATCATCTCGGGCAGCCACGCGCGCAGGGAAGGATCGGACGATTGGTACCAGCACTATGCCAGCACGGGGGTGGAAGCGTGGTACGCCGACGGCATCTTCCCGCTGCCGCACTCGGTTAAGGAACAGAAAGCCGCGACCGCGGATCGCGGCGGCGATACGACGAAACGAACCGTTGCGACCACATCCGGCACGGGGGATGCGGTTGGCAGTCGCGGCTTTGTGAGGATGTCCTTGCGATGACTGGGAAACGATGCGAGTGCGGATCGCAACGTAGGGAGGTCCAATCTGTATGAATCGCAGTGGATTCTGGCGATTAGTCTGGAAGGAGTATCGGCTCCAGCGGTCATTTTGGCTGGCCATGTTCGGACTGGCCGTGTTTGCCAGTCTGTTCTTGCTGGCGTGCTATCACGGGAAGTTGCTCTCGTCGACCGACGCTTTCTTCTGGGCCGCGCTGGGGCTCGGGGCGTTCTACGCCCTGGGCTGCGGCGGGACGCTGTTCGCCACGGAGCACGAGGCGGAGACTTACCCCTTTCAACGGGCGCTGCCGGTCACGGCCCTTCGGCTGTTCTCGGCGAAGATGTCTTACGCGATCGTCTCCAGCGCGGCGATGTTGGGGGCGGTGTGGCTGCTGGCCGCCGTGGTCTCCGGCTGGCGTCTGCCCCAGCCAAGTCAGCACCTGGCCTTGTGGGGGCTTTGGGGAATGGCCGCCGCCGAATTACTGGCCTGGGGCGTTCTGTTCTCGCTGGTGACCAAGCGGCCTTTGGTGGCCGTGGTCCTCGCGGTCAGTTGCGCGTCGCTGGCGGTCGAACTGCTCCGCGCCGGCCAGCCCATGCCTTGGGAAATCGAGAGCTACGTCCAAGCCCTGCCGCGGCGGGCTCTGGTGCTGGCGCTCGTGGCCCTGGTGGATTTCTGGCTGGGCTGCCGGTGGTTGCGCGAGCCGGCCGGTCGGGATCGGTGCGGGGAACGTCCTCTGTGGCCTTCCTTCGAGCAAAACGAGGCGCGCTGGGCCGAATCGTGG
>CAZFKF010000635.1:0-4198 GCA_964518805.1 uncultured Planctomycetaceae bacterium
CGTGAGATTCTCGCCGCCGATGGCGATCTCGATCACGTCCTGCACGTCGCGAATGCTCACGCCGTAGCGGGCGATCTTTTCCCGGTCGATGCGGAACTCGATGTAGGGTTTGCCGACGATGCGGTCGGCGACCACATCGGTTGCCCCGGGCGTTTCCTTGAGGATGTGTTCGATCTCAAGGCCGATCCGCTCGATCTCCTTCAGGTCAGAGCCAAAGATTTTCACGCCCATCATCGCCCGGAAACCGCTCTGGAGCATCACGATGCGAGTCTGGATCGGCTGCAACCAACTGGGCAGCACGCCGGGGATGTCGGTTTTCTTGCGAAGGTCTTCGAGTATCTCGTCCTTGGTAATGAACCGCTCCTCGGGCAGGACGTAGCGCAGCGGCGGCTTGAGCCACTCGGGCCAGTCCTTGTAAAACCGCTCCACGGGGAGCTTGCGCCACTGAGCCTGCGGCTTCAGGAGCACGATCGTCTCGATCATGCCGATAGGCGCGGGGTCCAGCGCCGATTCGACCCGCCCCGCCTTGCCGACGACGCTCGCCACCTCGGGGACGGTCTCCATCGCCTTGTTCTGCTCGGCCATCGACTCCACGACTTCCGTGAGCGAACCAGCGGGCACCAAGGATGGCATATAGAGGAACGACCCTTCGTCCAAGGCCGGCATGAATTCCCGGCCCAGTCCCGGGAACGTGTGTCGCATCCAACTCCAGGGCTTCCACGTGTTCAGGTCCTCCTGTTGCACACCCAACTTCACTAGCCCGGCTTCGATCGGCGCGGCCAGCTTGCCCCAGCCGAACCAGATCGTCAGCCCGAGCAACATGAGGAAAGCGGGGAGGCTCAGGAAAGTCAGCTTGTGGGTCAAGACCCAACGCAGCGCCGGCACGTAGACGCCCACGATGGCGCGGGACACGACATTCTTCTCCGCCGGCACAAGCCGCTCGCGGCCGATCCGGTAGACCACCAGGAGCGTCATTACGCCCACCGCGGCGGAGATCATGGAGCCCCGGGCCGCGTGCGCCTGGGAGTCGAGGAAGAACGTCTGGAACACCAGCCATGAGACTCCGGTCATCACCGCGGCAGCCAGTGAGCCGACGGCGAGACTCTTGCGCCGACTCCAGTGGATCGGCTTCAAGAGATGATAGGCGAGAGTTGGAACAACAGTAATCGACAGAATCGCCGAAGCGGTAATGGCAAACGTCTTCGTGTAGGCCAGCGGGCCGAAGAGCTTGCCCTCCTGGTCGGACAAAGCAAAGACAGGGATGAACGAGATGATTGTATTGGAGACGGCCGTGAGAATGGCCGTACCGACCTCGAACGCCCCTTCCTCGACGCACTGATAGTGCGTCTTCGAGCCGTCGTTCTCGGAGAGTCGGCGATAGATGTTCTCCGTCATAATCAGCGCCATGTCCGCCACGTCGCCAATGGCAATTGCCAGGCCGGCCAAGGACATGATGTTCGAGTCCACGCCCAGCAGGTACATCGCCAAGAAGGAAATCGCCATCGACAGCGGCAGTGTGCTGACGATCGCCAAGGAACTGCGGAGGTGGAGCAGGAACACCGCGACGATCAGCACCCCGACGATGAGTTCCTCGACGAGGGCTTCCTTGAGTGTGTCCATCGTCTCGTGGATGATCGTCGTGCGATCGTAGAAGGAGACGATCTTGACCTTGGAGACAGTCCCATCGGACAGCGTTTTCGCGGGGAGACCGGGAGAGATGTCGTCGATCTTCTTCTTCACCCGGTCGATGACCGCCAACGGATTTTCGCCGTAGCGCATCACCACGACGCCGCCCACCGCTTCGACGCCGGACTTGTCGAGCGTGCCGCGGCGGAACTCCGGGCCAAGGCTCACGCTGGCCACGCTTTTGATGTAAAGCGGCGTCCCTTCGTTGGCCCGGAGTACCACGTTTTCCAGGTCTTCGGGCTTCTTGATGAAGCCGATGCCGCGGATGAAGAACTCCACGCGGTTGATCTCGATGGCTTTCGCGCCCACGTCGATGTTGGAGCGCTGGACGGCCTCCATGATCTCGGGAAGGGCGACGCCGTGGGCGCGCATCTTCACGGGATCAACGTCGATCTGGTATTGCTTCACGTGGCCGCCAATCGAGGCCACCTCGGAGACGCCCTCCACGGCGTTGAGCTGGTAGCGGATGTACCAGTCCTGGAGCGATCGCAACTCGGCCAGATCGAAACCGTCGCCCTCGACTGTGTACCAGAAGACCTGCCCCAGCGCCGTGGCGTCGGGTCCCAGCACTGGCTCAACACCCTGGGGAAGCCGGCCCCGAGCCGTGTTCATCCGTTCCAGCACGCGGCTCCGCGCCCAGTAATAGTCGATGTTATCGTGAACAATCACAAAGACCATCGAAAAGCCGAAGCCCGACATCGAGCGGATGACCTTGACCCCAGGCGTCCCCTGGAGGGCCACCGTCAGCGGGTAGGTCACCTGGTCGTCCACGTCCTGTGGGCTGCGGCCGGGCCATTCGGCCACCACGATCACCTGTTTTTCGCCGATGTCGGGGATCGCATCGACCGGGATGTTGCGCATGGCGTACCAGCCCCCGCCCACGACGGCGAGCATCGCCAAGACCACGAGCAACGTGTTGTTCAAGCACCAACGGATTACGGCATTAACCACGGTTGCCTCCCTGCAACTGAGTCGTGAGCGGCGGAGCCTGGATGTTCCCGCCGGCCGGCGAGAGCTTTTTGAGCGCGGCTGCCGGGTCGGCTTTCACCTGTTCCTCGCAACCTTGGCAGCAAAGGAAGATCGTCCGGCCTTCGACCACCAGCTTGTAGGGCTTGCCCATCGAGCCCAGGTTCATGTCGGTGACCGGGCAAATCCTCTGCTGTTTCGCCAATTCACGATCTTCCGCCGGAAGCTCGTTCAGACTCGCCAATTCTTCGTCGCTGAACCCCGAGGAAGCGGTCTTCCCGTCCGACGGTTTTTCACTGGCCGATTCAAGCTTCTTCAGCGCGGCTGCCGGGTCAGCTTTGACTTGCCCTTCACAGCCTTTGCAGCACAGGAAGAGAGGCCGTCCATTCACGTCCATCTTGTAGGGCTTGCCCATCGAGCCAAGCCTTGCTCCGGTGATGGGGCAGATTCTCTGCTTTGCCGCAACCTCGCGCTCTTCCGGTGGGAGCTTATCGAGGTTGGCCCGCTCCTTGGGTGTAAAGCCTGTCGTGGGGTCGGGAGCGGCGTACTCGCCGGTCGAGCCTCCGGGATAGAGAAGGCTGGCCCGGCCGGTGATCTGGTACTGAGAATCGAGAAGGAAATTACCGCGAGTGACAACGCGGTCTCATTCGTGCAGACCACTCAAGACCGGATAGTAATCGCCGGCCCGAGGCCCAAGCTTCGGCTCCACGAGTTGGTACTTCCCAGGTTCCCTCTCGACGTAGACCAACTGACGCTGGCCCGTGGTAAGGACGGCATCTGCCGGAACCGCAAGGACCTTTGCTGGTTGATGCGGCTGACCAACCGAGGCCGACATGGACGGCGACGAGGAGGAAGTAAACATGACTCCGGCTTTCGGAGCGATCTCCGGCTCCTTCGGAACCAATTCCAGCGGCATGTTGCAGTGGTCGCACTGGGCGGGCTTGTCGGAAACCTCGTAAGGGTGCATGGGACACACGTACTTGCCTTCCAAACCCGTGGGGGCTGGCTGGCCGTCCGGCATGATCGGAACCCGCACGAGGGCCTGAGCGTACATCCCCGGTTTGAGTCGCGCGTCCTGGTTCTCAACAATGACTCGCACACGCACCGCGCGAGAGGCGTTGGTGAGCACGGGCTCAACAAAGGCCACGGTCCCCGTCAACGGACGGTGGGGCTCACTCTCCAGCGTCACCTGGACCGGTTGACCGACGCGCACCCAGGACAATTCTGACTCGTAGACTTCCAGGACTAGCCAGACGCGGTTCAAGTCGGCAATGGTGTAGAGAGCGTCGCCTTCCTTGACGTACTGGCCCGGACGAATGCTCTTCTCGATCACGGTGCCGCCCATCGGCGAGTAGACGACCAGGTGGTCCTGCGCCTGGCCGGACTTCGCCAAGGCGTCGATTTGCTGTTCTGTGATCCCCCACAACAGCAACCGGCGGCGCGAGGCCGTGGAGAGACTGAGCCCCGCTTCCCGCCCAACGGATCGCTCGCCCCGCAGCGCGGTCAGGTACTCCTGCTGGGTCGAAAGCAGGTCCGGGCTGTAAAT
>CAZFKF010000636.1:0-4189 GCA_964518805.1 uncultured Planctomycetaceae bacterium
TCGGGGGTCTTCGAGATGGACGAGTACCTCGACGATCTCACCGAGACGTATTCGCACGGAATGCGTCAACTGTTGATTTTCGCCGTGGCCATGCTGCACGATCCGCCCGTCCTCGTGGTTGATGAGCCCATGGTGGGGCTCGACCCGAAAAGCGTCCGATTGGCGAAGGACCTGCTTCGCCAACGGGCGTCGTCGGGAGCGGCCGTGTTCATGTCCACCCACACCTTGAGCGTGGCCGAAGAGATTGCCGATCGGATTGGGATCATCGATCGAGGCCGTCTGAACTTCCTGGGCACACTGTCCGAACTGCGTCAAGCGCTGCGCGACGAGCATCACTCGCTGGAACACCTCTTCCTGGAACTGACCAAGAGCAACGGCGACGGAATCCCCGTCGAAACGGGGTCCGCGCCGTTGGACAAGACTTCGTGAGAGAGCCGTGATAAGCGCCCCGCACGACGATCGTTCGCCCGGCGAATATGCCGTCCCCGTAGCATCGGGCTATGCCGGGCCGCTCGGCCACTTGACCTCGTCGTCCGAAGAAGGCAGGGGGTGTTGGCGGATGCGAAGGCGACTGGCCAGCACCGTGCTCGCCCAGATGCTCTCTCTCGCCCGGTTTCGCCTGGGGATGGTCGCTGTGCTGACGATCTTTCTTTGGACGGCGCTATTCTGGCTGTTCACGGATGCCTTCCGATTCCTGAAGTCGGCCATTCCCACCCCGGACCTTCATGACGAGACCGTGCAAATCGTCTTCGGCACCTTCTTCATCACGCTGATGGTGATGTTGGTCTTTTCGGCATCGATCATTCTCTACAGCACCGCCTTCAAGGGCCGCGACATTCTCTTCCTGCTCACGCTCCCCGTTCGCCCGGAACGCGTGTTCCTCAACAAGTTCCAGGAAGCCATCCTGATGAGCAGTTGGGCGTTCTTGCTGCTGGGAAGCCCCATGCTGCTGGCGTTCGGCCTGGTGGGCGGGGCTCCCTGGTACTACTACGCCATGCTCGTTCCGTTCCTCGTGGCATTCACGTACGTTCCTGCGGGAATCGGCGCGCTGGTGTGCCTGTTGGTCGTGTACCGCCTTCCGTCGATCCGTTGGCACGTCGCAGGTCCGATCGCCCTGGCCATAGCTGCCGGGGGCGCGCTCATCGCGTGGTCGCTGACGAGCAGTCCGGAGAACAACCTCCTCACGCCGCGATGGTTTCAGGACATGCTCGATCGACTGCGGATTACGCAACACCGGTTGCTGCCGAGTTGGTGGCTTAGCGCCGGCCTGTTCCAGGCGGCCCGGCATGAGGCAAGCGAGAGCGTGCTCTTCTTGACGCTGATGGTCTCGAACGCCCTGTTCTTCAGGCAACTCACGGTGTGGACTGCGGCAGGGCTGTACCGGGCGGCGTTCAGCGGCCTGTATGGCCGACGCGCGCCGCAGCATCGCGACCGGGTCGCCTGGCTGGACCGCTTCCTGCTGCGCATGAGCCCGCTGGCGTCCCGTCCGACCCAACTGCTGATGGTCAAGGACCTGAGGTTGTTTCGACGAGATCCCGTCCAGTGGTCGCAGTTGTTGATCTTCACGGCGCTTCTGGCCCTGTACTTCCTGAACGTCCGACGATTCAGTTACGATGTGTATTACATCAGTTGGGTGAACCTGGTGAGCTTCTTGAACGTCTCCGTGGTGGGCCTGCTCTTGTCGACGTTCACCACGCGGTTCATCTTTCCGATGGTCAGCCTGGAGGGCCGGCGATTCTGGATCCTCGGCCTGTTGCCGATCCGCCGCGATACGATCCTCTGGGGCAAGTTCGCGTTCGCCGTCGGGGCTTCGATCGTCCCCTCATCGCTTCTGGTCCTGCTGAGCGACGTCATGCTCCGGGTGACGCCGATGATTCTCGCCAGCCACCAGTTGACCTGCGTCATCCTGTCGTTCGGGCTATCCGGAATCGCCGTCGGGCTGGGCGCCAAACTGCCGAGCTTGCGCGAGGAGTCCCCTTCGAAAATCGCCGCGGGGTTCGGGGGAACTCTCAACCTGGTTCTGAGTACCCTCTACATCCTTGCCGTCGTGGTCTTGACCGCCGTGCCAAGTCATTTCTACATGGGCGCGTACGGATCGGGGCTCGGCGACGTGCTCTCCGGCTTCGCGAATTTCCAATCGTGGATTCAGATCTGGCTCTTGGCGGGCACCGTGGCCAGCATCGCGTTGGGGGCGGTTGCCACGATCGTCCCGCTGGTGATCGGCCTCCGTGCGTTTCGTCGCCTGGAATTCTGAAGTCGAGGCGGACGAAGCTGCACCGAAGCCCGTTCTTTGGATTGCCAGGCCCTTCGAGCCGCGCGATTCTCTCGTTCGTCTCTTCACGGGCGCACCAATTCAAGCGTTGCCCAAAGGCTTGGGTCCTCCTGGAAGGGCATGGGACTGCCAGCGCTGAGAGTCTGCTCGCCGAGTTCCCGGTCGACGACAAGGTAATTGAACCCAAGCCGAGGATGCTCGCGCGGGTCGAATCCCGTCAGCGCACCTGCGCGCAGAAGAACGTCGAGTACGTAACCATCCCTCGTGCGGCGACTGAGGACCTCCAGATCGCTGCTCTCGACAGGGCGGGGATGCTCGCGGGCCCGATTGATCGGGACCCATTGGGCGATCGGATCGGCCAGCCGGTTTCCTCCGCCCGTCGGCAGCAACAGGAAGCCGTGACAGAACCGGCTTGCGCGGTGGACGTTGTGGACGTCGCGCGTGTCGATCCACAGAAGCACGCCGTCGCTGTCTTCCAACCGATTGGCCCGGCACCAAGGCGGCTGCTGCTTCCCTTGCACGACGACGGTGAATGCCAATCCCGCCTCGCTCCACGCGGCCCGAACGTCGGCGTGCATCGCCCGGCCTTCGAGTTCCGCGAAGTTCACCAGACGATAGCGCGCGTCCAAACCTTCCGAATGGCCGGTCCACAGCGGATCGCGATGCAGGCACGGAATCGAAAACCGATAGAGAAACCGTTTGGGCAGAAGCGATTCAGGCATGGCAGTGGAGAGAGGACTCTGGGCGTTGTTCGGCGGATCGGGGGAGAATCGGTGAATGGCAACAGCGGATAGGGGACGGCGGCAAGCGCGAGGGGCTCCCGATCGGACGACCATGACTTGTCTCCGTTGGCGGCTCTCCGCCCGCGCGCCTTATGCCCCGCATCGTTACTCCTTCCTTCCGTTGAGCGACTGAAGGTGCTCCTTGAGGAAGCCGAGCAGATCGCCGCGGCGCACGTCCTCGTGAGAACGGAACTTGAGGCGGATGTAATCGACGTTGGTACGTTCTCCGTCCAATCCGGGCTCGAATCCCAGCCCCGTCACGCGTCCCAACGCGAAATGACCTTTGGGACCGATCAACGTCAAGTGAACGGCGTCCGGCTTCTTGGTGACCAGGCCGGCCCAAGGTTGTTTCCGGCCGGGCACATGGACCGGCACGGCGACCTTGTTTTCCCAGCCGAACTTGCAGCCCGGGGCCGCGCTTTCGAGCAACTCGCAAAGCGATTCGAGCACCGCCGGTTCCCATCGCGGCGATCCCCCTTTGAGAAAACCGCGTCGCAGGAAGTGCCACTTGCGGCCGAGCGCCTTCCAGGGCATCAGGTCCTCGGGCTTCTGCCTCGCGCGATCGGCGAACGAGCCGAAGCCCTTGATGGCCCGGTCCAAGAAGCCCCAGAACTCCGGGCGGTCGATCTCCGAGTAGGCGTGCACGCGAAGTTCGATCTCCTGCCAGGGGCCGCGCATGTTCCTCACCTTGACGCGCGGCTCGGTTCCATACAACGGCAAGTCAGGCATGTCGTTCAGCGGCTTGAGATCGAGCTTCCCCACCAACTCGTCGCGACGGAAGGTGTTTCGCGCCGTGCGGAATTTCATCTTCAAGAGCCATTCCTCGGCGGTGATGGCGTGGAAGAACCAGCCTTCCGATTTCCTCGCCGAGCGGATCTCGACAACGCTCCGTTCGTTCCAGTCTGTCTCGCTAAACAGGTCGGACTGCTGGATGCGGTCAACCACGTTGGCCAGGATCTTGCCTTCCCAGCGACATGCGGCCCCGGCCCTGCTCAGGCGATCCTTGGTGTGCCAGCGGCGGCCGTCGATCTCCCAGGGCATGCGGGCCTCGCGGCCGATTTCGTGGATTTCGAAGTCCCTTTCGCCCTTTTCCTGATAGGCGGCGAAATCGTGCGTCCGGCGTATTTCCCGGGGG
>CAZFKF010000637.1:0-4189 GCA_964518805.1 uncultured Planctomycetaceae bacterium
CACTGAGATCCCCTCGAGCGATCACCTGGTGAAGTACGCCTACGCCAAGGACATGGACTGGGCCATCAAGAGCTCGATCGAGACCACGCTCGCGGCCAAGGAAGCCGGCCTCTACACGGTGTTCTTCACCATCGATTCGACGCGCTGCGACCTGGAACGCTACATGGACCTGATCGAGAAAGTGTCCACCGAAGGTCACATGGACGCACTCACCGTCGCCGACTCGTTCGGCGGATGCACGCCGCAGGCCGTCCGCGTCTCTACCCTCCACGCCGAGAATTCGGCTATACTCTGGCTTTTTGCCACCTTGCATCCCACCAACGGACCACGCCTCGAAAGATCCCGCGAAATGAGCAAGACCACAGATCCCGTCCGTGCCAAGGATTCAGCCCGGCTGCGTCCTGGGGCTCCTGGTTTTCGCCCTTTTGGGCTCCCGTGGATCAGCACCGCCGTACTGTTGACCGCAACGCTTGTCGTGGGTGTCCCGTTCGCGAAAGCCGCGGCGGCATCAACACAGAGCGAAGAATCCGGCGCGTCGGCCGCGGCCATCCCGCTTCCTGCCGGCGAGACGCTCTTGTGCGAGATCGGCGACTACCGCGTCGGATGGCAGTCGTACGGCAAAGACCCGGTCGCCATGCCGCCGAGCTACAGCGGGCATTTCACCGACGCCAGCGGCATTTCGTACGCCGATTGGGGACGGGTTCTCGAACGCCGGGCCCTGCTGATGCACTCGCCCTGGCGCGTGCCCACGGGCAAGACGTGGGTCGATTACCGCCTGGCACTCCCACCGGTCAAGCCGATCCGCCTCACGTTCGGCATCGCCATGGGCCCCGACGTGGCCTCGCCGGACAAGAGCGACGGCGTGACCTTTTCCTGCTACCTGGCGGTCGACGGACGCCTCCAGGAGTTGATGAAGCAGCACCATGCCGAGGCCAGATGGCGCGACTACGCCTTCGACTTGTCGGACTACGCGGGCAAGACGGTGGGCGTTCGGCTCCAAGTCGAACCGGGGCCGGCCAACAATTCCTCCTTCGACTATTCCTTCTTCGGCGACGCCAAGATTAGCGTGGGCACGGCCAAGAGTAACCGCGCCGAGTTGGTGCGCCGGTGGACCGAGTCGCGGGCCTATCGGGCCGTGGCCCGTACGTCGCTGGAACGGCTGAGCAATCGATCCGATGGCGGCATCACGCCGTCGAACTTGCTGCCGTGCAAGAACACCTTGGAGCAGTCGGAGGACGCGGCCGGCAGTCACAGCCCTAAGGACGGCGTTTGGCGTCTGGCGTACGAAGGCGCGGACTGCCGCGTCGTCTACACCTATCGCCCGGCCACCGGCACGTTGGACGATTTCACCGTACAGGTCGACGACGGACGGCCCTTTGCCCCGGCCGCACGCGGAGGGGCCACCATGCTCGTCACCCGCAACGGGAAGACTGAAGAAGTGCCCGCCCGCGGTGGAAGAGCCATGAAGATCGACCGCGATCAAGATGCTCTCCACGTGCTTTGGGAATATCCGCGCGAAGGTTCGCCGCTGCGCATTGCTTGGCGGTTTCGCCCTGTGGGCAAGGCCCTGGTCATTTCGGCCCGCTGCGACGAGCCGGCAGTGAGCAGCTTTACGCTGGGCAGCGTGGGCCGGGCCGCGATCCTGCGCACGCTTCCGGTGCCGTACTTGCTGGGACGCATCAACTACTTGCCAGTCGCCCGAAGCGCGAACGACGCGCACGGCGTGGCCGGCGTGTTTGTGAATCGGTATCTCGATTGGACGCTCTCGCACGCGTCGCAATGTCCCCAGGGATCGGCCACCTACGAACCCAAGACCGACGGCACGCGCAATCCCCTGGTCGAGACGGGCTTCATCGCCGTGTCGCCGCACGTGGGCGAGGTGCTGCCCAATCTGCCGCACTCGCCGTCGCCTTATCTGGCCGTGCTCGGCCCGAGGATCATGCTCGACTTGTGGGACCATCACAAAGGCACGTACCAGGGCGACGCGGAGAACCTGCTGGCCCTGAAGGACCACGGCGTGGACCACCTGGCCATTATCTCGCACGTCTGGCAGCGCTACGGCTACGACGCCAAGCTGCCCGACCACTTGCCGGCCAATCCCGATTTCGGCGGCGATGAAGGAATGCGCGTGTTCGGCAAGGCGGCCAACCAGTGCGGCTACCTCTGGTCGCTGCACGAGAACTACATCGACCTGTACCCCGACGCCCCGTCGTACGATCCCGCGGCCCGCGTGCTGCTGGCCGACGGCAAACCCTCGCCCGCCTGGTACAACGCCGGGACCAAGGTGCAGAGCTTCGGTCTGAAGTGCAATCGGGCGTTGGGATATGCCAAGAAAGTCGCCCCGGAGGCCCACCGTCGTTTCGGTACCACGGCGGCCTACCTCGACGTCCACACCTGCGTGCCCCCGTGGCACCAGTTGGACCACCAGGCCGACCAGCCCATGGCCGCCATGGCCCTGGCCAAGGTGAAGCACGACAGCGAACTGTTCCAGTTCATGCGCGAGGCCCACGGCGGGCCGTTGTTTGGCGAAGGGTGGAGCCATTTCTTCTGGGCCGGACGCTGCGACGGCGTCGAGGCCCAGGTCGAAGGCGGCGAAGACCACGCCTGCCTCGTGGATTTCGATCTCCTCAAGGTCCATCCCCAGATGGTCAACCACGGCATGGGCTACTACGAGCGTTGGTTCCGCGGCGGCTACAGCCATCAATGGGGCCGCGACACCGGGTCCATGGAGCAGATCGACAAATACCGCGCCCAGGAACTGGCCTACGGCCACGCCGGGTTCATCGGCGCGGCGCAAGTGGCCAACATTCCCTGGGTCGTGCGCGAACATCACCTCGTCCACCCCGTGCAACGGCTCTACGGAAACGCCAGGCCGGTCGAAATCCTCTACCAAGTGGGCGACCCGAAAAGTGGGGCGGACGGAGCAAGCAGGGCGGACGGAGCGAAGCGACGCCCGCCGGATGCTGCTGATGCCGCGGCGGGCCTCACTGCGGTCGGTCCGCCCTACGAAGAACGACAACTCGTCAGCGCCAGCGTCGCCCTGGCTGCCTGCGAGACGTCGAGGCAGCGGATCCGCTACGACAGCGGTCTGGTGCTCTGGGTCAACTGGCGGCCAGAGCCGTGGCACGTCGAGGGGCGCGTGCTTCCCCAATGGGGCTTCCTGGCCCGCGGGCCGCAGACCGAGGTCTACACGGCCATCCGAGACGGCCAGCACGTGGACTACGCCGAATGCCCCGAGTGCGTGTGTGTCGACAGCCGCACCTGGTTCCCCATGCCCTACGTGAACGCGGCGAAGGACATTGAGCCGCGGCTCCGTTCGTTTGAATACCTGGGCGAGAACCGCATCCGGGTCGCGTATGAGTGGATCGTCAACGACACGCTCGAGCGCGACTACCACTGCTTCGTCCACGGGGTGCGCACGCCGAAGGCCGCGGACGAGGCCATCGAGTTCCAGCAGGACCACGGCGTGCCCAAACCCACCAGCCAGTGGCGCAAAGGCGAGACCGTGATCGACGGGCCGTACGAGCTGGCGATCCCCACCAAGGCCGATTCATACGACCTCGTGATCGGGCTGCACCAGGGCGGCCGCGTGGCCCTGAAGGGCCACGACCGCGATGGCAACCGGATTCTCATTGCCCGGCTCCATCTGAAACGTGAGGGTGGCAAGGTCGTGGGCATCACAGCCGAGAAGATCGACCGCACGGCGAGGCCAAAGGACCCGGCCGCGCCCGACTTCACCGCCCGGTTGAACCCGCCCGGCACGCGGATCGACTTCGGCACGGTGACCACCGACGGTTCGGTGAAGATCAACCGCCGAACGGACGGATTGGTCCTGTATCCCTATCCGCGCGAGAAGCCGTTCCACGTCGTCGTGAACCTGAAGGCGCTCGCTCCGGCGGCAGCGGACGCGGCGCTTCAGGTCCGGGCCCTGGCCGCCGGAACCGACCAGGACCTCGGCCCGGTCGAATTCCAGCGCCAAGACGGCCGTCTGTCGCTCACCCTCGGCAAACCCGGCGCGGGTAAGTACGCTGTCACCTGGAAAGCCAACTGAGACATCCCTTCGCCGATGGAGCAGATGCACATAGAATGTAGGGCGGACCGAACAAAGTGAGGCTCGCCGCGGCGTTAACAACGGCCGAAGCGGGAGGAGTCGTCAAGCTCCAATGCGAGACAAGGCCCTCCTTCTCGT
>CAZFKF010000638.1:0-4188 GCA_964518805.1 uncultured Planctomycetaceae bacterium
CGTCCAGAAATCGGTCGCCGCGAGGTACGTTGGGCAGCCGGTCCAGAGATTCCGGCACGACCGCGGCCCGCACCCCACGGTGGCCGACGATGGCGTCATTCGCGCCCAGTACGGGCCGGTCCAACTGGTGGCCAACCTCGACGCCCAGCCGCGCCGCGAAGGCGACGACGAGTTGGCGGCGTTCGGCTTTCGGGCAATGGCCCCGGGAGTGGTTGCGGCGAACCTCAAGTCGCTCGGCGGGATCGATTTTGGCGACGAGGGCGTTTCGTTCGTCGCAGAGGGCGACGGGCACAAAGCCAACCTTTGGGTCTACGCCTCGGCCGAGCAGCAGGTCGCGGTCCGGCTGCCCGCTGGCGTCTCGGGCACGGTCCGGCTGTCGTTCGACGGAACGGCCGCCGTTCCGGTCGCCGTGAAGCAAGGATCGCTGGTGTTCCGCCTGCCAGGCCGGCCGGGGCAGGCGCGCGTTGAACTGCCGCCGGCCCTTGCCGGCAAGGCCCCGCGCGATTGGCCGGGCGAGAAACCGGCCGTGGCCGTGCTCGACTTCGGCCCAGCCGTCGGGCTGGGCTGGACCAAGATTCCTCCGAAAAGCTGGATCGATGCGCTCCAGCAGTCCCGCCTGGCGAGCAAACACGGTCTGACGATTCGGCGCATTGCGGGCACCGCGGAACTTCAAGAGGTGTTCAAGGCTGGCCCGACAAAGTGTCTGGCCGTCATCAATCCTTACGGCGAAGGCTTTCCGGCCATGGCGCCGGGCCAGTGGCGTGAAGCACTCGACCACATTCGCGACTATGTGCGTTGCGGCGGTTGGTGGTGGGAGACGGGCGGATACTCGTTCCATTCGGCCGCCAGCCAGGTCAATGGGCAATGGCGATTCGACGCTGTTGGCCCGCAGGGAACGGGCTACCTCGGCTTGCCGGTTGGCGGCGGCGACGTCGAACAGACGCCCGAGCCGCTCTCCGTCACCGCCGAAGGCCGGGCATGGCTCGGCAAGGAGGTGAGCGACCGCATTGCCGGCTCGGCGAGCACCGTCAACCGCGCCTTGCTGCGAGGCAACGAGGACCCGGGCCACATCACCCTCGTGACCGGCCGCGAACAGGACTTCGTCGGCGCGTACCGCCTGGGTGGCTGGGGCTGGCTCTGGCGAATCGGCGGCTTCTATCCCAATCCCGACGTCGCCGTGCCGGTGACGGTCGCAACGATGGAGTATCTCTACACGCACGCGCCGCCGTTGTCTCCCCCGAGCGGCGTCAAGTATCTATGGCACGCAACCGTAACCGTGGGCGACGCGTCCCCATGATCGCGCGATCGGCTTGCTCGCGTGCCGCCGCGCTCTCGGCCGAGACGCGGCTGCGAGCCCATTCGGCAGGAGCTTGTTCGCGACCTTCGCCCGTTCTGAGATGACGCTGCCCAAGTCAGCGCAGGGTGGAGATGCGTAACCAACGCCTTGCGCACCGCGGAATCAACGCTCAGAGCAGGCGACGAGGCAGTCGGCCAGATACTGGACGGCGTGGCGTCGACGTAGACGGGTTTGCGCGAATCGCTGACCTTCGAGGGCGATGGCGTCGGCTTCGGCCTTGTGGGCGTCGATCCAATCCAAACGCGACGACAGATCCGACAAGTCCTCCTGGACGGGAATGTAGTGCACGAACGGTTTGAGGTCAAAGAAGTAGTACTCGTGCCACGGCCGATCCTGGATCAGTAATGGCCGGCGGCAGAACAGCAGCAGTTTCAGCCGCGAGGAGAACCCGCGGCCCTGCATGTCGATGAGGACTCGGTACCTGCAATGCTGGGGAATGGATAGGAAGCCACCGGTGGGCGTCCACGCAGCCCCGGGTACGTCCGCCTCCATTTGCGGCGATTGCCAGCCCATCGCCTGCGCGTCGATTCGCTTGTCGTCGCGGGCTAATTCCAGCAGTCGCTGACGCGTGGGATGCGTGGCGGGGTTGCCAATCCAGAACATCCGGTCGTCGGCCGGCGGCAAGGCGGCTTCTTCCAGGATCCGGGCGACGGTCTCTTCGTAGTCGTCGATGCCCGCTTCAGGCCACCCCCAGAAGAGAAAGTCGGGAATTGCGACGATCGGGCCGGGTTCCTTGGATCGGCAATAGGCAAGACGCGGTTTGCCCGAGTCGTCCGGATTGGGGAAGTCGTCCGTCAGAATCTCGATCGAGAACGATCGACGCAGCCGAGGCGCGGCGATCTCAACGGCTTGCCCCAGCAGCTTCGTGGTCGCCTGGTTGCGCGTCTGGAATCCGCCGAAGTCCGCGACCTCGTATTCCCCCACCTCCGCGTGCCAATGAAAGACTATGAGATTTCGTCGATCACGATAGGCAAGCGTGGGGAAAGTCTCCCTGAGCGCGACGGTTACTTCCCGGCGGATTCTCCTGCCGTGGACCGACCAATTCTCGTGCCTTCGCAGTTCCCGAGCGACGAGCTTCGGCACCGTCTGCTCCAGGACACGCGACACTTCTCTTCTTAGATGATCCGCGTGTGCACGCCAAAAGCTCGCCACGATCCAGCGAAACGGAAAGGTGAAGATGCTCAGCAAGCGGTTCACGGCGTCAAAAGAGGCGTTGCCTCTCCTCCGAACACTGCGCGTTGTGGATTGTGCGAGACCTCCGGCTCCGGCGATGCGCCGGCTTCAACGATCCGTACGTCGTTCGCTTCCGAGGATCTTGGGAGTCAGGATAGCGTAATCGCTAGGATCTTACGCTATCCTCCTTGTCTACGGCAATACCGACTACGCTCGGCGGGTCGCAGTGTCCTATTTTCGGCACGCAAGCGGCGCTGCTGGCAAGTTCAGCAGCGTACAGCGAAACGGGACTCAGCGCCGAAATGCGGCCGGGCGAGGCACCACTAGAATTCTCTGCAGAGCATTCTTGTTCACTCCTCGCCCGCTTGGGCCGTCGCAAAGCAGCAAGAAAACCTCGGACAGGCTGATATCCTTGGGCTCTGTCCAGGGAATCTCCGAATCCATGAGTTCTACGAACAAGATTGCCTTGCCGTGGCTCCGGAGCACACCGCCGACAACGCACACACACCTGGTGTTGCATTTACCTATACCAGCACGTCGGCGAATTCCGTCTTGAGTGTGGCCAGCGCCTTGGCCCCCTGGCTGCCTTCGACCACGACGTTCATGCGAACTTCGCTGGTGTTGATCATCTCGACGTTGATGCCCACGGCGGCCAGGGAGCGGAACAGGCGGCTGGCCACGCCTGTATGGCTCTTCATCCCCGTGCCGAACACGGTGAGCTTGGCCACCTCGGGCGAACTGGACGGCTGAGCGCAGCCGAGCCGCGCGGCCAGGGCCCCGGCCAGTTCGAGGCTCTTGGCAAGGTCCGTCTGCGGCACGGTGAAGCTCAGGTTGGCCAGTTCTTCGCGCCCGATGCTCTGCACGATCATGTCCACGACGATCCCGCCGGCAGCGATTTCCTCGAAGATCTGCGCGGCGATGCCCGGCTTGTCGGGCACGCCGGAGAGCGTGACCCGGGCCTGGGATGCGTCGAGCGTGATGTCGTTGATCAGCAGGTCCTCCATATTCTGCATGCGCACCACCGCGTCGGCGTTGTTGTTGGCCCGTGCGGCGGCGGCCGCGGCAACGGCTTCCTCGCCCGGAGCAGCCGGCGGCTTGTCGAGTTGGAACGCGGCATGGACCGTGCGCAGGGCGTCGACCGCGTGATCGCGGTCGACCAGCACCGAGATCTTGATCTCGCTGGTGGTGATCATGAGGATGTTGATCCCCTTGTCGGCCAGGGCGCGGAACATGCGTCGGGCCACACCGGGCTGGCTCTTCATACCCAGGCCGACGACCGAGATTTTCGACACGCTGTCGTCGTAGTTGTATCCTTGGGCCCCGAGCGCGCGGCTGGCTTCTTCCACGGCCTTGAGCGTGGCGGGAAGCTCATCGCGGATCACCGTGAACGAAATGTCGGCCAGCCCCTCGGCCGCCACGTTCTGGACGATCATGTCGATGGCGATGTTCTTGGCCGCAATCTGCGAGAAGACGGTCAGGGCCGCGCCCGGCCGGTCGGGCACGCCGAGCACGGTGACGCGGGCCTCGTCTTTGATCATGTCCGCCCCGCACACGGCCTGGCACACCGACTCGGGCTCCTGGCAGATCATCGTGCCCGGCAGGTCGCTGAAACTCGACCGGACGTGCACGGGCACGGCGAACTTCTTGCCGAACTCGAT
>CAZFKF010000639.1:0-4187 GCA_964518805.1 uncultured Planctomycetaceae bacterium
AGCACACCACCCCGAAATTCCCCAATACCAACTTCAGACGGCTGATTTGTTACGAAACAAGACGTCGAGCGACGCGGGGACATCTTGGCGCACGGCACACAGCGACGGCACCGGATGGGTACGATGAGCCAGAATCTTCTTCGCCAAGGTATCGGTCCGATACGGCGGACTTCCCGTCAGCAGGTAGTGCAGCGTGCAGCCCAAGGCGTAGATATCCGACCGGCAATCTGCCGTCTTCGTGTCCAATGCCTGCTCCGGAGACATGTAGTCCAGCGTCCCCATCACCTGCCCGCTCATCGTCAACCCATCGTCGGGCGCGGTCGTGGCGGCGCCCACGGTCTCCTCGATCCGCGCCAGCCCCATATCCAGGACTTTGACCGTGCCCTTGCGGTCCAACAGCAGGTTGTGCGGCTTGATGTCCCGGTGCACGACACCTTGCTGGTGCGCGTATTCCAACGCCCGGGCCGCTTGAAGAACGCAGTCCAACGCCTGTACCACGGACAGCGGGCCCCGCTCCTTCACCAAGGCCGCAAGGTCCTTCCCGTCCACATACTCCATCACCAGGAAATGCACTCCCTTGTGCTCGTCGGCATCGTGCGCCGTCACGATGTTCGGGTGCGCGAGCCGTGCCGCCGCTTTCACTTCCCGATGGAATCGTCGAACCGCATCTTCGGACTTCGTCGCCTGGGAGGGCAGGACCTTCAACGCCACCACACGCTCCATCCGTCGGTGCTGGGCCTTGTAGACCTCGCCCATCCCCCCCTTTCCCAATCGATCCAGGACCACGTAGTTGCCCATCACCAAGCCGCGGGTCTTTCCCTGATAGACGGCCTGAACCTGGAACTTCGTGAGTCTCTTGTGCCGGTACAACGCCTCCGCGACCTGCCTGCCGGTCGTGGGACGCGACTCCGGCGGCATAGAGGCCAAGAACGTGTCGACTTCTTCCGGACTCATCAACCCGCATTCGGTCAGCAAGCCGATCAACTTCTCCGCCGTCAAACCCTCGTGCTCCGGCTTGCCTTCCGCCGGGTTGGTTTCTGGTTGCTTGGAACCGCAAGAGGCTTGGAAGTTCTTTGCCGCTGAATTGGACGTCCCCGGTCGGATCGCAGAGGTCGCTGCCTGAACCTGACCTGCCTGCGTTGGCGACTGGCCGAACACGCCTTGGATCAAGACTCCGTCGCACGAGGGGAGACGATCGAAATAGTCCTTGGCTGCCGGCAACTCTCCGGCCATCTGACGGTATTGAATGTCCAGGAGCAGAAGTTCTTGGAGCAAGGCCGAGCGAAGCTCTCCCTGAGTGTCTCCCAGGAAAGCCTCCACCTGAGGTCGAGCCCCCGACTTCCAAGCCGCCTCAAAGGCTTGGCATGCTTGCCCCACCTGGACGAGGCGGAGCCCCTCCACATTCAGCGATGCCGATCGCTCCTGTGAATTCATCCCCGTGGCATCTCCCCCGACTAGATCGCCGGTTGCGAACGAAACGCATCCCTGGGCTGGCGGCGACGGCGTGCCGTAAGTCTATCCTCCCGCTCGTCGACGATCAACCATTTCAGGTGACTTCTTGCCGTACTCCCGGCGCATCGATGGCCTGCCCAAGGCCACCAGGCCGATGGCCACCAGGCCGATGGCCACCGTCGCCTCAAGGCACTCAGAGCGTCGCGGCCGGGCGCGTGGCACTCGCGCGGGCCGAAAGACAATCTTGAACGGAAGGCGATCTGGCTCACCACCGAGGCTTTTGGACCGACGAATCCATGAATGTCGCAAGAGAAGTGGCAGGCACACTCCGTGTGCCGTCCGCTGCGTACCGTCTTCGCTCGATCCGGCCACGGCACACGGAGTGTGTCTGCTGCTTTCCAATCCGGCAGGTCTCTCCTCGCCTGTCCTCAGGAAGCGCACGCCAGGGGCGGCATGGGACATCCGAGCGTGCCGGCCACGGCCCGGAGCAATTCGGCCTCGCGAAGCGTGACCTTGCCGTCGGCGGCAACGCACGCGGCACACGCGGCCACAAGGGGCCGTTTGACTTTCGGGGCGGCCTTGGCCAGTTCCGTCAGCGCGGCATCGAAGTTGGCGAGCGTGCACTGCTCCTTGGGCAGCAGGGCTGCCTCTTCCCCCAGTTGCCTCATCCCCGACTCGAACGCCTGCCGCGCCTGCTCGTCGTTGTCTTGTCCGGCGTAGGCCAGCGTCGAAAGCGCGGTTGCCGCGGGCTGGAGGACTCCGCCGACGGCGTAGTAGTGAATGCGGACCGGCTTGGCAAGCCCGAAGTGCGCATCCAAGGCACGGAAAAGCATCGCCTGAATCGCGTATTCCCGGAGATCGATCTTGCCGTCGGCCTTGACCAGCGTCTCCACGGCTCCGCGGAACTCGTCGTACTGGCGGGGCGAGAGCCGCTTCAGCGCCGGTGACGCGCGATCGACCAGGGGCAGCCGGGCCTCGTCGCGGAGTCCGTCGACGAGCGGAACGAGTACCGTCAATTCCCGGTAGCAGGCCTCTTCCAGGCGGGCCTGCATCGCGGAGAGTTGCCGCTGCCGCACGTCGTGATCGCGGCTCAACAGGACCGCGTAGACCACGGCCCGCGCGCCGAACGGCTCGGAGGCGGCCTGCGTCAAACGTTCGGGCATCTGTTCGATCAAGGCCGCGGCATACACGAGTTGCTCGGGCGCGACCGTGCCGATGCGGTTGACCGTGCTCTCGCTGCTTGCCTCGATGGCCCCGGCCGCGACGCCCAGCACCGCGGCGGCCGCCATGCCCGCGGGCGACCGGAGCCCGGACGAACCCGCCTCGGGCGCCGCGGATGCGTCCTCGTCGCCAAGCGGCCGGGTCTTCTCGAACGTTCCGTCGAACGTCGGATCGATCCGACGGATGCGGTCGGCCAGCGGCGGATGCGTGGCGAACAGATTGAACAGCGATCCGGCGAAGGCGTCGCCGAAGAACAGATGGCTCACTTCGTCGGCATGAGCGTCGCGGATGCGCGACGAACCGGGCAGTCCGCCGATCTTCTTCAGCGCCCCGGCAATCCCGGCCGGGTAGCGGGTGAACTGCACGGCCGAGGCGTCGGCCAGGTACTCGCGCTGCCGCGACAGGCAACTGCGGATCAGCTTGGCGAAGAAGAGGCCCACGTAGCCGATCACCAGGAGCCCCAACCCGACCGCCAAGACGGCTCCTCCACCACCCTTCTTGCTCGATCGGCTTGACGAGCTGGGGGTGAACCGGAGGATGTAGTACCCAATCAGCGCCAGGAGCAGGATTCCGTGAAGGACCCCGATCAGGCGGAGGTTCAACCGCATGTCGCCGTTCAGGATGTGGCTGAACTCGTGGCCCATCACACCTTGGAGTTCATCGCGGCTCAAATAGTCGAGCGAACCGCGGGAGACTCCGATCACGGCGTTCTGCGGACTGTGCCCGGCGGCGAAGGCGTTGATGCTCGCCTCCCGGTCGAGGACATAGACCGGCGGCACAGGAATGCCCGAGGCCAGGGCCATTTCCTCGACGACGTTCAGGAGCCGCCGCTCGGCGAGATCCTGCGTGCCGGGGTCCACGAGCCGGCCGCCGAGCATCAAGGCCACGGTCTCGCCTCCGGAGGCCAATTGCGCGGTCTTGTAGAGGCTGCCCACCGTAATCACCACCACCGTCCCCGCGGTGACCGCGCCGAACAGTCGGGGGTCCCAGGGCTTCCCGGACACCACGGCGAATACCGCGTACACGGCCAGAACAATCGCCGCGACCGCCAAGAGGAACAGGACCACGAGCCAGCCCGTGCGACGCCGGGCCGCGTCTTGTTGCTGGAAGAAGTCCATGTTACGAGAACGACACCTTGGGGGCCTCGCGTTCCTGCGCTTGCTCGACCTCGAAGAGTTGGGCTTCGAGGAAACCCATCGAGTTGGCGATCAACACGCTCGGGAAGACTTCGCGTTGGTTGTTGTAGGTCATGACGGCGTCGTTGTACGCCTGACGTGCGAAGGCAATCTTGTTCTCCGTCGAAGTCAGTTCCTCCTGCAAGGCGAGCATGTTCTGGTTCGCCTTGAGGTCGGGATAGGCTTCCATGACGGCGAACAAGCGCCCCATGGCTCCCGCCAATTGCCCTTCGGCCCCGGCCAAGGCGCTCATCGCGGACGGATCGCCCGGCTTCTGGGCCGCCTTCTGGCCGGCCGCGGCTGCCAGATTGCGGGCCTGGACCACGGCCTCCAGCGTCT
>CAZFKF010000640.1:0-4185 GCA_964518805.1 uncultured Planctomycetaceae bacterium
CTGGGCCGACGCCTTTCAGAAGCGCACCGGCAAATGGCCCACGAACCGCTCGGGAGAAGTCGAAGGTGCAGCCGGCGAGACCTGGAAGGGAATCGATCACACGTTGCGGGATGGACGCCGTGGTCTAGCCGGTCGCTCCTCGCTGGCCAAGCTGCTGGCCGAGCATCGCGATGTGCGGAACCTCTGGACGATTCCTCGGCTGACGGTCAAGCGAATCCTGAAATGGGCGGACGCGCACCATCGGCGGACTGGCCAGTGGCCGAATACCACGACGGGGGCCATCCGAGACGCCCCTGGTGAAACGTGGGCCGGAGTGGACCAAGCTCTGCGGAACGGATGGCGGCACCTCAAGGGCGGTTCGTCCCTGGTGCGGCTGCTCGCACAGCACCGTGGTGTGCGCAACCCGAAGGCGATGCCCCTGCTCACGGTCCAACAGGTCCTGGCCTGGGCCGACGCCCAGCATCGCCGGACGGGCCGATGGCCCTTGGCCACGTCGGGGGCTGTCGAGGGATCGCCGGGCGAAACCTGGGGCGGAATTGAGCAAGCCCTGCGCCATGGATACCGCGGCCTTTCGGGCGGCACTTCGCTGCCGAGACTCCTGGCCAAGCATCGCGGGGTGCGAAACAAGGGGGCGGCCCCTTGTCTGACGATCAACCAAATCCTTGCCTGGGCCGATGCTCACTACCGTCGGACCGGACAATGGCCGAGTTCCGTTTCGGGGCCGATCGCAGAATCGCCCGGCGAGACTTGGTGGATCGTCAACGGCGCTTTGAATCGCGGAGGGAGGGGACTTCCTGGCCGGCTTTCACTGAACGCCGTCCTGGCGGAGCACCGAGGCGTGCCAAAGAAGGTGTGGCTCGGTCGCCTTACGACGCGAGAGATCCTCCGCTGGGCCCGCGCCTATCGCCGCCGCACGGGGAAATGGCCGAGCGTGGCGTCGGGGCCGATCCACGGCACGTCAGGCCCGTGTTGGCGTGCCCTCGACCTGGCACTGCGACGGGGCTACAACGGCCTGCCCGGCGGCTCTTCGCTGCAACAACTTTTGATCGACAAACAAGGTCGGCGCAAAAAGGGGGCCGCGTCCCAACTGACGGCCGAGCGGATCTTGACTTGGGCCGCGTCCCATCACCGCCGCACGGGCAACTGGCCGAACAAGCTGTCCGGCGAGATCGACGACGCCCCCGGCGAGACATGGGCCGCAATCCATTCAGCACTGAGCTTCGGCCACCGCGGGCTGTCCGGCGGGACATCCCTGCGTCGGCTCCTGGCCGAGCATGGTTGCGCGGAAACGGAGTGACTGAATGAGCCGGCACCTGATCGCGCGGGGATCGTCGTCTGTTCCGTTGCACTTCTCGTTCGGTGGCGCAACCCCCGAACCTGCCCCGTTCTCGCCGTAAGATCGGTCTCCTTCCGGGCCGCTCCCAGGAGCGTAAGGACCGGAGCGTCGAGCAGGTGAACGTCCGCGGCCTCCTTCGCCCGACCGCAAACCGTGAACCAACACGCCGCGCTTGATCCTGTCCTCTACAGAGATCGACGAGATCCACGGCCGGTGGAATCCAGCCCCGGGGCATCCGCTCGGCGGTGGCAGGGAAATCCATCACGGAGTGAATAACCGGGCGGAAAGAACGTGCGTATTGTCCAGATTCACGTAGACGCGAAGACCGAGCGGGAACATTCGGGATAGAGTTTAGGTGTACGTTCGTATACATCTACTTGCCGATGCCCGCACCCATATCGTTGAACGACGATGGCCGCGATGAAGTCCTGCCGGCCGGTATCAGGGCCGGCCAGGTATCGAAGCCAGCCAGCTACCGAGGTGGCCGGACGATTGTGCCAATCGGTACAGACGGTCCTCCGATGGCCGCCGAACAGCGTTCTTGTGGATCGGGTGGTTCCGGCTTCATTCGATTCGGCGATTTATCTCGTACCGGCCGCCTCCGATCGCCTCCGATCCATGCTGCCTGAGATCCGCAGCAAGGTGGTTCGGCCCTCTCGTGCCCGAATAACCGTCGAAGTCGATCAAACCGCACATGACGCGGCTGCGATTGCTGACAAAAGATATGAAAATCCACCGCGCGGCCCACGAAACGAATCTAAGGTTCAGTAGAAGACTTTCACACCCTTTGAAACAACATCCATGACTCGTTTGAGGAGAATGCAATGTCCGACTCCGACCACCTCACGGACGACCTTCTGCTGATCCGCTTCCAGGAAGGAGACGCGAGTGCCTTTGAGACCTTGTACGATCGTCACCGGGACGAGATCCAAAGCTACGCGCAACTGCATCTGCTCGGCCCTCTGGCCGCTCAGGCTGAGGAGCTGTGCCAACAGGTGTGGCTTGAGTTCTGCAAGGACCGCAAGCGATTCGCGCCCGGCACGCAGGTCCGCGCCCTGCTTTACGTGATCGCTCAACGCCGGTGTCGCAACATCATCCGGGCTGCCCGGGGGCCAAGGCGTGACATTCGGCGCAACGTCCCCCTCGATGATAGCGTGTGTGACAAGAGGGCGAGCCCGGCCGTCCTGGAGGACCGCATTGAGCTGGATGAACGCCTGGCCAAGCTGCCACCCCACGAGGCCGAGGCTCTGCGGCTCGTGCGAATCGAAGGGCACACCGCCCAGTCAGCCGCCGACAAGCTTGGCATCACCCTGGACAAAATGCAATGGCGCATCCGGCAAGCCCTGCGCCGCCTGCGCGGTGATCTGGGACCGGAGGCGGCCTGATCCGCAATACCTCACACTTCTTTTGGCAATTGAACTTACACATCCGTTGACAGGATACTGAGTGTGGCACCGAAAGGTGTTTTTCGGCGGGACAACCGCGCCGGAATCGCGCCGAAACTGCGCCGGATACAGTCGAGAGCAGGAGACGCCATTGCAGCCATCAGTTGGATACCGTGAAATCAGATTGCCAGCGTCGGAGGGGGTAGCGAAACGCTATGAGTGTCGAGCAGGTGGTAGGGCTGATGCCGAACGGTTCCTGCCGATGATTGGCGGAGCCAACGTAGCGGCCCTTCGCACACGTAACGACTTGCCGGCATCCGTAGTATCGTGTCCTGTGCGGCCATTGGCGAGCGAGTCGTCTAATTGGCTCTAGCTGCCCGCGCTCGGGCACGACTCGCTTCGGGACACGCCCAAGCTGTTTGTTCAGGCCTCCTGTCTCGGGACTTGTCACCCGTCCAATGGTCGGGGGTTATCCGGCCCATGGCGGCAGCGACGGCGCGTTGCCCTGCCTCTCTTGCCTCCTCGCTTCAACGTAGGCGTGTGACACCCTGCGGGAAGCACGTCCGGTACGTTGGGCAGCTTGCTGGCATTTCCATCCGGCGAACGGTAAGATGACGGCTAACCGTTCGGAAGAAGGGACGTTTCCTTTCGTTGTGCCGACGAACGAGAACGCCACGAACATGTGCGGGTGTGGGCTGGACCCGTAGAGGGAGAGCGAATGACCATGTCCGTGAAGCGAGTTCTCATTGTGGCGAACAAGTGGTGGGAAGCGGACCCACTATGCGCAGTGCTGATCCACGACCGAGCCCGCCCGCCATCCTTCAAGAACTTCGCCTTCCCAAGGTTTCCCGTCCTTCGGTCCTCCGCGCCCGATCGTGACGCGCCGGCGCCACCTGATCCGCCTGTCGTTCCACGTCTCTGCTTCGACTGCCGGGACGCTCGAATAGAAGTGTGGTGCATCGAGGAGTTGATGAACCCGGCACAGAGCAGTTCTGCGACTTCCGAAAAGGCCCGCGTTCTTCCGCAGGCTTTCAAGGCGGGGAAGCCGCCTGATCTGGTTCTCGCGTTTGGGACGGCCGGCAGCCGAGAAGGCGTGACCGCGAACGGAAGCGTAGTGATCGGTCGGCGCACGTTCGTTCACGATCCATTTCCACCCTCCGTGGATCACCAGGGCAAGTGGGTGCCGCCGAAGCCGGATATCGTAATCGAGTCTAGCCTTCCCGCGAGTTCGTTGCGCAGCGTGAACGAGCAGTCGCGGTTTGCGGCGGAAGCCCGGCTGCTTCGGCCGCCCATCGCGCCGGCAGAACCGCCCCTGGTGCTGGTGGGGAACGGCTTCATCAGCGTGGGTGTGGTGAACATCACGAATTATGATGACTATCTCTGGGCAGATCGCCAGGCAACCGAAGCATGTAACCGTTCACACCCCGGAGGGATTTTCTTGGAAAATTGATCTGGACTCGAGTG
>CAZFKF010000641.1:0-4174 GCA_964518805.1 uncultured Planctomycetaceae bacterium
GTGATTCTTGATCGCGGCCAGCAGGACGATTGGCTGAACGCCGCGTGGATTCGCTGGGCTTCAGGCATTTCACTTGTGACGATGATCCTCTTTATCTTCTGGGAACTGCGAACGCCCCAGCCCCTCGTCAATCTTCGTGTCATGGCCAACCGCAATTTTGCGATTGGCACGTTACTCATTGCGATCGTAGGCGTCGTGCTCTACAGCACGACGGCCTTGCTGCCCTTGTTCCTTGAATCTCTGATGCGCTACCCGGCGATGAATAGCGGCATGGCGATCAGCCCACGTGGGATGGGAGCGATCGTTGCCTTGGTGTTCGTCGGCCGGCTCACTGGGGTCGTAGATACGCGACTGTTGGTCGGGGCAGGTTTCTGTCTTCTCGGCTATTCCTGCTGGCTTTTCGGCACCATCAACCTGGATATTGCCACGATCAACGTCATGTGGCCGAACATTATCGCTGGAATCGGGATGGCTGGCGTTTTTGTCCCCCTCACAACCACCAGCATGGGGAGCTTGCCCAAGGAGGACATGGGCAACGCCGCGGGCGTCTTCAACCTTGCGCGGAACATCGGCGGGGGCATCGGCATTTCGCTGGCCACTACGTTGGTGGCTCGCGGGACGCAAATCCACCAAGCCCTGATGGTCGGACAACTCAGCCCCTACAAGCCCGAGTTCCAACAGTATCTGCAAGGGACTATCGGCAAGCTCAGTCAATACAGCGATCCGGCCAGCGCACAGCAGCAAGCGAATCGCCTATTGTACGGCATGATGCAGCAGCAGGCCAACCTCTTCGCCTATGTGGACACGTTCCGGCTGCTCGCTCTGTTGTGCCTGTGTTGCCTTCCCGCGGTGTTCTTGCTGAGGAAGACCAAGACCAGCGGAGGCCCCGTCGCAATGCACTAATGCTGCGGCTGAGGTCCGCCCGACTCAAGGAGGCCAAATCATGGGCAAGGAGTACCTGAACTACGAAGCCCTGGAAAGCCTGCCTGCCAAAACGTTTCACCGTCGATCGCCCTACCCGCTTGTCGCATGAATCTCGGACGGAGGCGTAACGTGCCAAGACCATCGTGGATCGTCGAACCAGATGCGTGGGAGACCGCGCCGATTATCGCCGACTCGGCCGCGATCCGGCAACACAATCCCCAGCGGTTCGAGATGGAGCAGTTGACGGCTGTCGTCTACGAAGACGCTGCCCGCCACGCCTGCGTCGGATACAAGGCCCTCGCAATGGACGAATTCTGGGTAAGAGGGTTCGTCCAGCAACCACCGCTCATGCCACCCACCCTTATGTGCGAAGCGGCAGCACAATTGGCGAACTACTACGCCTTGAAGCACGAATTGTACAAAGCTCAAGGTGCCTTCGTCGGTCTACGAGGTGTGCGTTATCGGGGAGTCGTGAGAGCGGGTGAACGGCTCTTTGTTCTGGCGAAGCTGCTGAGGATTCGTGGGAGTGTGCTGACCTGCCAATTCCAATGCGCTGTTCGGAAAAGGCTTGTCTGCGACGGAATTCTCATCGGCGGCGTCTTCACGTGGATGACAGCACAACGAAGCGACGTGCCCTGTACCTCGATTAGCGGATCGGATGGTGGTTGAGATGGCTGGCGTAGTTGTCAAACCGGTTGCAAGTTGGCGCGAGCAGAGGGCATTCCTGCGATTCCCGTGGACGCTCTATCGTGACGATCCGAACTGGATACCTCCGCTTCGCAGCGACCAGAAAGAGATGGTCGGCTTCGCTCGGCATCCGTTCTACGAGCAAAACCGCTCTCAGACGTTTCTGGCCTATCGAGGTGCTGAGATATGTGGTCGCATTGGCGCGATCCTCAATGGTGGACATATCGAGCGGCATAGCGACCCGCGCGGTTTCTTCGGCTTCTTCGAGTGCCGCGATGACCAGGAGGCGGCCGATGCCCTGTTCGATGCCTGCCGTGACTGGTTCGCAGTTCAAGGCATTGGCTTGGTTCGCGGTCCCGCGAATCCGTCGCTCAATTACACGTCAGGACTGCTGATCGACGGGTTCGATTCGCCGCCGACATTTATGATGACCTACAACCCACCCTATTACGCCAGGTTGTTCGAGAACTACGGGTTCCGCAAATCGCAAGACTTGTACGCCTTTTCGGGCCACATTGCGATGCTGCCGGGAGTGGCCGAGAAGCTCCGGCCCATCTGTGATCGTATCATCGAGCGATTCCAGGTGCGTATTCGACCGTTGGACAAGTCCCGCTTCCGAGAAGACGTGAGGACGTTCCTGTCGCTCTACAACCGGTCTTTGACGAACACGTGGGGGTTCGTGCCAATGTCGGATGCTGAAATGGACCATCTTGCGGCCGGGCTTCAATACCTGATCGTCCCGGAGTTGGCCGTCGCGGTGGAAGTCGATGGCCGCGTCGTCGGCGCGACATTCGCTCTGCCTGACTTCAACCCCCGCATCCGGCGAATCAACGGCCGGCTGTTTCCCTTCGGCTTTGTCCATTTGCTCCGCAGAAAGCGGGACATCAAGAAGATTCGCATAATCTCCACAAATGTGCTTCCCGAGTTCCAGTTGCAGGGATTGGGCCTGGTCCTCATGCACGGTTTGGTGCCCAAAGTTGTTGAGTGGGGGATCGAAGAGGCAGAATTCTCCTGGGTTCTGGAATCCAACTCCTTTTCCCGCGGTGCCTTGGAAAAGGGCGGCGCGAGAGTCACGAAGACTTATCGGTTGTACGATTGGGAATCCCCGACTGGCAACGGAGACACCCAGTCACAACAAGATGGGTACTGCCATCAACGGCAGCCCCAGTGTATCGAGGCTGACGCATCTAACCGACAGGGTGGGCAACATGGACGTAGAGACTGATTCCAAAGTATCGTTGATTCACGAGCGGTTGGAAGGCCATCCGCACTTTCGAGGCCGATCCCACCTGCTCCAGATTGAGGCAATAGGTGATTCCGTTGTTGTTTCGGGTCGGCTTCCCACGTACCACCTCAAACAACTGTTGCAGGAAGTCATCAAGGCGATCCCCGAGGTCGCCCATATCGACAATCGCGTGGAGGTGACTTTCCAGTAGCCCCGTGACATGCGAGGCTCTGCACCACAATCCGAGGAATGTATCGTGCAGCTAGCAACCCTCCGATCACGGGGTTACCGGAAGGCCATCGACACAGTGGAGTTCCCGTATGGCAAAGTTACCATCCTTCGAGGCGCACACGCGCCGCAGGGAGGTCGCAATGAAGGTGATACTGGCCGAGCCGCGCGGCTTTTGTGCCGGCGTCACGATGGCCATCGCGGCTCTGGAGCGGGCGATCGCTAACTTCGGTGTTCCCCTGTACGTCTACCATGAGATCGTACATAATCGCCGCGTGGTGGAGAGCTTTCGCCAACGTGGCGTCCTGTTCGTGGACCGATTGGCGGAAGTTCCTGCGGGAGGCGTGCTACTGTACAGTGCGCACGGGGTGTCGCCGAAAGTCCGTCACGAGGCAGACGAGCGGCGGCTGCGGACCATTGATGCCACGTGCCCCTTGGTCGAGAAAGTTCATCGCGAGGCGCTGGACTTCATCGAGGCGGGATACGTCGTCGTGCTGATCGGCCACGCTGGGCACGATGAGGTGATCGGCACGCTCGACACCGCGCCAGGGCGGATCGTTCTTGTCAGTCGAGTTGAAGATGTCGATCAGCTTGATTTCTGCTCTCACGACAGAGTCGCCTACGTGACTCAGACGACCTTGAGCTTGGACGACGCCGCACAGATCGTCGAGCGTCTGCGCCAACGATTTCCGAGATTGAAAGGCCCGCAGAAACAGGACATCTGCTGCGCCACGCAGCATCGGCAGGAGGCGGTCAAGCGACTAGCCTCCGACGCCCAACTGGTGCTTGTGGTGGGAAGCCCTAACAGTTCCAACAGCCAACGACTGGTGGAAATCGCGCGCCGCCAAGGCGTTACGGCGCACCTCATTGATGGCGTCGGGGACGTTGACCCATGCTGGTTTCACGGCGTAAAGAGCGTCCTTATGACGGCTGGTGCCAGCGCTCCAGACGAGGTTGTGAACGAGTGCGTGTCCTACTTGGTCGAGCATTTCGGCGCAACGGTTGAAGATCATCGGCGGTCACAAGCCTCGATAAACGATTCGACAGTCAGGTGGAGTTCGTGTGACCATGAAGGCAGCGGAGTGATGCCCGCGCGGGTAAGGGGCCGGG
>CAZFKF010000642.1:0-4170 GCA_964518805.1 uncultured Planctomycetaceae bacterium
CAAGGCCAGTCGCTTGGCCTGCTCGGCAAGGATCGGCGCGGGCGTTGGAGGAGGAGTTGGGCCAGGAGTTGGCGGCACCGGCTCGGCCAGTGGCGTCAACTGCCAGACGGCGGTGCCGCCGACCACCATGACCCAGCTTCCCGACGTTGCCCCCGGCGTGATCATCACCGCGATGGGTTTTCCGTCGCTCCCCGCGCAGAAGGACGCAGCGAAAGGCTTCCACGGTGGTGGTTGGTCCGCAGGGCTGGCCGCCGAGGACCAGCCGCAACAGAGGATAGCCAGGGTCACGACCTGGACGCACGTCAGAAGGCGTTTGCGGCACATGGGTTTTCTCCAGTGATGTCTGTGGTCTAGGGGACGAGATGCTCGGGGCAGCGGAGGTCCGGCCGGCCGTGGCATGCCGCCAGGCAGCGCGAACCTCCGAATCTGCCGCGGCTTCAGGCCGACTTCTTGGGCAACCAGTCCAGGATCGCCAGGAGCACCGGCAGGGCCTTCTCGACGATCTCTCGGATCTTCTCCCAATCGAGGCCTTTGAGCTTCTCGCGAAGCGGCGCGACGGCCTGCCACAATTCCACCAGCGGCCGCAACTCGGTCGCGTCCGCACCCAACAGTCTCTCCAGCACCATGATCGTGCTCCTTGTAGGTCTTGACACCATCGATCGAACCCCATGCCAGACGCCTCGCACGTCGCTTGATCCGTGGAGGCACGAAAAAAAGGCCCACCGGAGAATCCTGCGTCCTCCGATGGGCCCTTCGTGATACCTGCCGCAGTGGGCAAGCCCCCAAAGATACCCGCACAACGAGCTGCTACGCCGGCCTGGCGACGATCGGTTCCTTGCCCATCGTCCTGTCCTCTTCCGAGAGCGTGCACAATGCGTTGATCCAGTTCTTGCACGAACGTCTCGAAAACAACACATGTTGAGATAACTAAATACACCCGCAGTGGGGTATGCAAGATAGTGAAGTACCAGGCATCGCCGCCGGTCTACCTGTTCGAAATACCACCTCATGGGGGGTATTAGCTCAACCGCGTTGGTCCATTCGGCAGCCGGCCCCCAAGCCGTGTACCTGCGGCAGCGGTTCGGCCGATCAGTGTCCACCGGCCAATTCATCCGGTTTTCCCAGGGCTTGTGTGAGGAGAGAAATTTTCTCCCCTCCACAGACCCTTCATGGAGAACACGGGATGAATTCAGACACGTTTGAGCAAGAAAGTTGCGGCCCGCAACTTATGCCCAAGGGCGACCCTACCATCGAGTGGGGTGTCCAAGAACTGGGCGTGTACGCGCAAGTTCAACACAGACAAATTGTCGGCGGCGAAACCAGCCTTTCCGCAGCGTACTGGCGTTTGGGTCTCGCCCTCAATCTTGCCCGCAAGCAGTTTGGGCGCAAGCAATGGCAGCCGTACCTGGATGATCTGGGCATCGACAAAACCCGTGCATCCAAAGCACGAGCGATCCAGCGGACGTTCGACGAGGTGGGGCAGGTCGCGGATCTCTCCGTGGAGGATGCGTATGCACATCGAGAACGGAAGCCACACGGAAAAACGAAGAAGTCGGCCGCCTCGGGCCGTAAGATGCCCCGACAGACAAAGGCGATCAGGACCTTCGCTGCCGCGGTGTGCAAGAAGGCCCAATCGCTGGTGGATGAGGCCGCATTTGCCGAAGCCGAGGATGCTGTGGTCCTGGTGCCTGCCGTTCGCAATGCAATCGAACAGTTGCAGGGACTCCTCAAGTTGCTCGAAACCCAAGCCACGCCACCGAAAGCCCGGACCGACGATGCCGCGCAAGGCTCCGGGGCGACTTCCGCAACGAGCGACGCACCTTAATAAATCACAAAAATCGGGCATATACAGTGATTTGGATGGGATTACCAATTGCTGGCCGCTCCCTCGGTCCAATCAACGTTTTCTTCGAGGGCATTTGGGCTATCCAAACGCCTCCCGAGCTCGCTTTTCGAATCCGGACATCGCCATCCGGACTGACATCGAGACTCGGCCGCATTCGCAACGGAGCAGGAGTCTGGACGAATCTTCGGGTGAGTCCAGCCTTGGATACTCCCATTCCGTACAGCCAAGGACGCCTCCAAAGCGACAAGGACTTTTCAGGTTGCTCGAAACCCAGATCCAAGCCAAGCCACCGAGCCCCCGGACCGGCGATGCCGCGCAAGACTCGGGGGCGACTTCGGCAACGAGCGACGGCACCTTAATAAATCACAAAAATCGGGCATATACAGTGATTTAGGTAAGATTAGCAATTGCAGTCCGCCTCCTGTGTCCGATCGGCGTATTCGTCCAGAGCATCTCAGCTATTCAATCGCCTGCCGAGCTCTCTTTTCGAATTCGGACATCGACATCTGGACTGACATGGAGACTCCGCCACATTCGCAGCGGACAAGAAGTCTGACGGAATCTTCGGGGGCGTTCAGCCTTTGATACTCCCACTCCGTGCAGCCGCCTTTACATGTGATGTTGTGCAAATCCCGGATGAGCTCGCCCACTTCGTGGAACAGGCCCGACGTCCCTGCCTCGGCCCGAGAATCCCGATTGTCGACATACGAAGTCTCGTATCTGCCCCGCGTCACGGGGCGAGCGTCCTCCTCACCCTCTGGCACATCATGGTAGGCACCGGGATCGGGCGGCAAGAGATCGTCGTCGGTGATCGGAACAGTGTTTGTTATAGCCTTGACCTCGCCGGAATCCTCTTCCACAGCGGGGCTTCGTTCCTTAATCTGGCGATCCGCCTGACGCCGCCGTGAAGCCATCTCCGCGTAGTACTGGAGCAAACGATGCAAAACCCCCACGTGGCTCTTGTCCACAGGAGTCTCCCAAATCCCCAAAATCGCACGACGCATGAATCCCATGCGTTCAGCGAGCAATGCCATTGGGAGATTCCCAAAGCAGGGCTGTTTCTCGTACATGAGTTCGAAAAGTCGAGATTCCTCTTTTCCGAGCGAGTCCGGGATCGAGATCTTAATCGTTCGCATGAGGCAATGAAGGCATTCGCCGACGTACTCGTACGCTTTCAGGCCGAGGTGAAGCAAGGCTCGTCGCACGTCCTCCTGCTTCAGGACTCCGCCCGGTTGGTTCTTCTGCTGGGCGATCTGTTTGACCACGGAGTTGTCCCGTCCGGAAAACCACTGATTAAACTGGTCCGTGTTGTCGCCAAGGTGGCGAAAGACCGCCGACAGCAGCCTCTCTTCCACAATCGCCGCCAATTCCCGATCTGGTGGGGCCTCGGAGGGGGCAATGTCATAGAGCGCCAGGCGCACCAAGTTCGGCACTTCCGATTCAGGGATTTCGAGAGGGTTGAGGCGGGCGGCTTCGAAGAGCCCAAAATGGATCGCATGCTTGTTGGTCGGATTGCGGTACCTGGCATCTTCTGCTGCCTCGCGACCACGGTCAACCAGCTCTTTGACAGACCACCGATGCCCTCGTCCGTCGGCCGTATGTCCGACCGTGTCTGGAAGAACGTCGTATTCGTCTTGGGCAAGCCGTCCTGTGGTTCGAACATACAGATCGCGCGAAGATGCGAATTCTCGCGTCATATGTTCGCGCGCCCCTCGCTGGCCGTCGCAACGGCTACCACGAATACGCTGAAGAATCAAATACATCGCGCGATAGCCAAAGTCCAACTGCTTGTCGAAGCCTCGCAATCCGTGAATCACCGCGAGTCCGCCGACTGCTCCCAGATGAATCAACCCATCGAGGCCCGCCGGAAACATGAACCGTCGGCTCCCACAGCTATCAATGTAGCAGTCGATTGGAACCGCGAAGTCCGGCGGCAAGTATTCAGTAAGGCGTTGAGGTGGCCGCCAGAAACCACGGGCTCGACGGACAACGGAGCTTTGTCCTGCATCGTGCGGCGAGGTGATTTCGATAGGTTCCGGTTCCTCGAATCGTACCGTTCCGGCGTTCGATGCATTATTCGTGCTCAAGTCTCCTCTCCTATCTCCCCATGGCGAATATCTGCGGCATGAACATCTCGTTGGCGTCTCAGTGTACCCGCCCTCTGCGTCGGCAGCCACAGGGGAGGCAGGCGTTGGTGGTCGATAGCGGGCGAACGGCGGCCACCGACAGTATTCGTCTTCGATTGGGCGCCGTCGCGGGTTGGGAAGGCAGGTACCGACCGCTTGACGGTGGTCTTCAGGAATTCGTATCCGGTTCTCCCAGGG
>CAZFKF010000643.1:0-4168 GCA_964518805.1 uncultured Planctomycetaceae bacterium
ACGGCCTGTGTCTCTGTCCGGGCGTGCGATACCCCCGTGTACCGCTATGCCATGTACCGCTGGACGCCCATGGCCTATGACGCGTTCTATTTTCACCGCGGTCCAATTTCTAAGGCAGATCGCGAGCTGCATCAATCGCTCTTCGGATCGACCAAGGGGGGAGTGGCGGCGAATTGGCTCCTGACGGATGTGGACCTCGATCGCAAGAACGCGCTCGACGTGCTCCCAGACCCGGTCAAGAAGCGCTGGCAATCGGAGAGTGCGAAGCCACTTCCAAGGTACCTGATCTTCTCTCCTTGGGGTGCCGAGGTTTTCTGCGGACCAGCGGACTCCGCAACGGCCCGCCAATTGGTCGAGTCGCCAACGCGGGCCGAGATCGGAAAGGCGTTCGATCAGGGGTACGGCATTGTGCTGCTTATCCTGGGGGGGGACCGGTTGGAAGCCAACGCCCGGATGGAGTCCGTGGCCCGATCCGTCATCGCCAAGGCTGCGGCGGGCGACCTTTTTCCCGAGCCTGCGGCGGGACCCGAGTCCGGAAAGGCCGCAAGTCCTCTGATCGACCCTGCTTCGGCTGACTCGCCTGCGGACCGTCAGAACGATCCGAGGCGCTCGCCGCTACGTGTTGCGCTCGTGAAACTCGACCGCACCAGCAACTCGGAACCATGGCTGCTGAAGATGCTTGCCGCGATGACTTCGCGCACCCAGGAGACGACGGACGACAAGGCGCCGCGTGAGCCAATGCTCTACCCGATCTACGGACGTGGTCGGGTGATGCCTCCGGGCATTGGCAAGGACGTGACCACCGAAAGCCTCACCGAGTTGCTCCGGTTCCTTGCGGATGGGTGTTCGTGCACGATCAAGGATCAGAATCCCGGACTCGACCTCCTGATGCAGTGGGATTGGGAGGCCACGGCCGAGAAGCTCCTCGCATCCGACCCTTCCATGGCTCCTCCGCCGCCCTATGCCGAGGTGGCTGCGGACGGATCCCCAGCCGCAATCCAGGCTGAGGTCAAGCCGGCATCGGCTCCGATCGCCTTGCCCACCAACGACGCAGCCAAGCGGCCCGCGACGCCTTCTCCGCTGCCTGCAGGAAAGTTGCTACCTGAACCGGCCCCGTCGCAGGGCGTCGTGGTGTCCTCGCCAGCAAGTCCCCAAGATCCCAGCATGGACCCGGACTCGAACCGGTCGATTTCCGAAGCAGGGATCGACGTTGAGGAGGTGGCTCAGACCGGATTTGCCGTCCGGCAGCGCTGGCAGTTTGGAATCGGGCTGGCTGGTGTGGCTGCGGTTGTGATCGCGATTGGATTGGCTCTCGTGCGCAGGCAGCAACCATGATTTGCATCACCGACGTGGAGAAGACCTACCAAGGCTCGAATGGAGCGGTCTGCGCCCTGGCAGGGGTCACCCTGGAGATTCCTCCGGGACAATTCGCCGTTGTCCAAGGCCCGAGCGGAAGTGGAAAATCGACGCTTCTGAGTCTGATCGGAGGGTTGGCTCGTCCGACGAAGGGGAACGTGCGGGTGGCCGGAGAGGATCTGGTGGCAATGTCTTCTGGGGCCAGGGCGTCATTCCGAGCCCGACGCATTGGATTCGTCTTTCAGACGTTTCATTTGCTCCCGTATCTCGATGTGTGGCACAACGTCGCGTTGGCAGCGTTGCCAGGCGAGCGTATCGCGGTTGAGGAGCGGGCCCGGAACCTGTTGGTCCGTTTTGGGCTCGAGAACCGCCTCGGCCATCGACCCGGGGAGTTGAGCACCGGGGAATGCCAGAGGGTGGCCATGGCGAGGGCTCTTCTCAACAATCCTGCGCTGCTTCTGGCCGACGAACCTACCGGAAACCTCGACCCGAAGATTGCCAGCGCAACGATCGAATTGGTGTCCGATTACCACCGTGAGGGTGGCACCGTCGTCGTCGTGACCCATCAGGACTGGATGACGCGCTTCGCCGAACGCGTCATTGAGCTTCGCGACGGAAGGATCGTGAAGGCGTGAGCTGTACTGAGACGAATCATCCTTCTGGGTGGATGTCGAGAGACGGCGACATGACTCGCCGCGATGGCCCAGCGGGAATTGCATGAAGGCCTGACGCATCCTGCAACTTGTTGTATGATGAGGAGTTGTGACGCGGAAGGCTCTGCCGGGGAACGGGTGATGGGCTGTTTTTCTCGGTCCGCAACCTTGAAACGGCGGGGAATCTCCGGTAACCATACACGCTGGAGACAACGCTGCGGTGCTTCGGAGGGATACGCCCAATGGCTGAGGATTCCAACCAAACACAACTCGTCGACAAGCAGAGCAAACGAATCCTGCTGGTCGATGATGATCCGGAAATCGTTGAATCGATGAAGTTGGCCCTGGAGGCCAAGGGATTTCAGATCCTCGTTGCCCGGGATGGCAATCAGGGGCTGGCTATGGCAGAACGCGAGGACCCAGACCTCGTCATCCTCGACATGATGATGCCCCGACGGAGTGGCTTTCTGGTCCTGGAGCGCCTCCGCCGGACGCGCAAGGTGCCGATGCGCGTGATCATGATCACGGCGAACGAAGGAAGTCGGCATAAGGCCTACGCAGAGATGTTGGGCGTGGACGACTACATCCGCAAGCCCTTTGCCATGGACCGACTCCTGGATAGCGTCAGCCGGCTCTTGGCGTGACCACCCCACCCCTGGATCGTTCTCAGTTTGCGCATGACGAAGCCCCCCTCTGAAGGACCTTCTGAGAATTCCCTGCGGCCTACGGTGGGATGGCATGTCGGCCATTTCTTCTACCGGTTCGACCGCAAGCAACTTCGCAGCCTGGGCACCAGCGAGTTGAGCGACGGATGCCGGGAGTTCGTGTCGGCGCTCGAGCCGCGGGACGGTCCGACGCGAATCCAGACGTTCGCGATCAGTGGCCACAAGGCCGACTTTGGGCTGATTGCCATGGACCCTGATCCGCTGAAAGTCGACGGCGTGCACCAGCGGCTGCTTTCCTGCCCGTTGGGGTCGGCAATTGCCCCTGCCTTCTCGTTCGTCTCACTGACGGAGATTTCGGAATACGTACCGACGTTGGAGCAGTACGGGCAGGAACTGGTCGCCCAGGGCCTGGATGGCAAGTCGGAGGAGTATCGGACGAAACTCAAGCAGTTCGAGCGCCGGCTCGAGATCATGCGCCGGCAGCGGCTGACTCCAGATCTTCCCGCTTGGCCGGCCCTATGCTTCTATCCCATGAACAAGAGGCGCTTGGCGGATGCCAATTGGTTCTTGCTCGACTTCGCCGAACGGCAGCGCCTCATGGGGCAGCACGGCGAGACCGGGATGAAATTTGCCGGAAAGGTGACCCAACTCGTGACGGTTGCGATGGGCCTCGACGATTGGGAATGGGGCGTCACCCTCTGGGCCCGAAATCCCGAGTATCTCAAGGACATCGTCTATCGCATGCGGTTCGACGAGGCCAGCGCGCGCTACGCGGACTTCGGGCCGTTCTATGCGGGATACCTGGCCACGGCAGCGGAAGTCCTCGCTCACTGCCGCATCGGAGGCCGCCCGGTGCGTGGCGATTCGGGTGCAACCGGGTAGGGCGAGTCGGTCGGCGCTCGCCGCCTCCTCGCGGGCCTATGGCTTGAGCCACCGATCCAGCCAGGCGAATGCCTTCTCCTGCATTTGGGCGTTGAACTCGTGAGGGCCGTCGTAGGAGACGCCTTGGAATCGCTCGGGCACGCCGGCCTTCCGGTACACCGTCGCGATCTTGTCGAAGGCGGCGTGGACTCCGTCAAGCGGAAACAACTGGTCCTTGGTCCCGTGGATCACCATCAGCCCGCCGGGAACGTTCATCGAAGCGACGTCCGGCAGGTCCATGAGTTGGTATAGCCCCGGCACGACTTTCATGAAGCCGATGCTCGTCAGTTTGTGCTGGAGCATGGATCCGTAGGTCGACATCCAGCCGGCGACAGCCGTTGTTGTACGTCGGAATCGACGGACAACGCAAGCCGTTGAACGCGATGACGCTGCGACGATCGCCCGGCGGCGGAAAGGGACTCACGGCGGTGGTCAACCCGTAGGTTGATCCACGCTGTTGCGCCGCATCTTGCTCCGGGCACGGCTCAGAATGGGCCCAATGCTGTTCTCGGGCACCCCGACCTCATCGCTGATTTGGCGGTAGGTCTTACCCTCGAGGTGATACATCCGAAC
>CAZFKF010000644.1:0-4156 GCA_964518805.1 uncultured Planctomycetaceae bacterium
CGCTACACCGTGTTTGTCTCCCCGCGCCAATGGCTTTCGAGCATGGTCTACTCGTTTGCTGCCCGCCTCCCGTAAGGTGCGGTGCGCCTCGATGCCTCCGTCGAACCCCTCCGGCGGTCGCCGGAGGGGCCGTGGCTCCTCCACGGTCCCGGTTTGCCCGACGACCCGGCGCAGCGGACCTTCGACGCCGTCGTGCTGGCGACCTCGGCCACGGCGGCCTCGGGCCTGCTGGCGCCGCTCGATGCCGAGTTAGGCAGGCTGCTGGGGGATATCGAGCATTCGGGCACGGCCATCGTCTCGGTTGGATTCCGCCGCGAGCAAATCTCACATCCCATGAACGCCATGGGCGCCGTGGTGCCGGCGATCGAGAAGAGTCCGATCCTGGCCGTCAGCTTCAGCAGCCAGAAGTACGTGCATCGGGCGCCCGACGGCTGCGTGTTGCTTCGGGCGTTCGTCGGCGGGGCGCGCCAGCCCGAACTGGCCCGGATGTCCGAGGAGCAACTTCGCCCGCTGGTGCTCGAACACCTCGATCGGCTCCTGGGCCTTCGCGGCGACCCGGTCTACTGCCGCACGGCCAACTGGCCGAACACCATGCCCCAATACCACGTGGGCCACAAGACGGTTGTCGCGCAGATCAAGGCCCGGGCCAAGACCCTGCCGGGCATCGCCTTGGCCGGCAACTACCTGCAAGGCGTGGGCATACCGCATTGCATCGATACGGGCCAGCAGGCCGCGGAAAGCGCGCTGGCGGCGTGCGCTGCCTCGTAAGTCGAACTTGAGCCCTCGGCGCCGGCCCGTCGACCGGGCTCCGCAGCCCCCTTGAATCGCGCTGTTGCGGCCTGCTAGACTCAGGGCGTTTCGACAAGGAGAATCGCAATGATCATCGGGTGCTTCGCCTTGGTTGAGCCGTTTACGCCCGTGCGGCGGCAGTTTCAACTGATTCGCGAGATGGGCATTGAGTACGTCGATCTGACCGACAGTCACGACGGCGCCTCGCTCGGCTCGGAAGCCGGTTTTGTCGCGTCCTTGAGCCTGGACAGTCACCCGGCGAAGATCCGCAGTCTGGTCGAAGAGTTCGAACTGACCATGACCAGCGTCTGTGCCCACGCCAATCTCCTGGACCCGACTTCGCCCGATCGCTACGGCACGGTCGAAGTGATCAAGGCGATCCGGCTGGCTCACTTGCTGGGCGTGAAGCAAGTCATCACGACCGAATTGGAGCCCAAGACCGACTTCGGCCGCGGCTTGTCTCGTCAGGAGAAGCTGTTCTCCATCCGCGAGAAGCTGTACGAGCCGGTTCTTTGGGCCGAAGAGTTGGGCATCGAACTGTTGCTGGAACCGCACGGTGAGTTGACCGACACCGTGGACGGCATGTCGGCAATCCTGGAAGCTCTGGGACACGAGGCCACGGTTGGCGTCAACCTGGACACGGGCAATTCCTGGCTGGGCGGCGGCGATCCCCACGAGTTCGTCAAGGTCTTCGGGCCTCGTATCAAGCACGTGCACTGGAAGGACATGCCCGCCGAATGGGAATCCCAGCGCGGGAAGCGGTTCGGGTGCGGCATGGGCACGATCCCGCTAGGCGACGGCGTGGTTGGCATTCGGGAAATCGTCGCGGAACTACGGGCGATCGGGTTCAACGGACCGACGACACTCGAAGTCGCCGGCGTCGAGAACGTCAAGAAGTCCGTCGAACGATTGCGCCAGTGGAGCGGGCAGTAAGACCGAGCAATCGATGGCAACCTTGTCAAGTTGGGAGAGGAAACGACATGCTTGGCGGTCAGTTCGGTCGGCGGCAGTTTATCGCGTTTTCGGCTGCAGCGATTGCCCTGAAAGGCGGCGGGATCGGTTGGGCTGCCGAGGCGGGCGGGGCCAAGCCCAAGGTGGAGGACGGCCTGGCGTGGCGCGACGTGCGCGACTGGGGCGTCGAGGGACGCGGATGGAGTGACACCGAGCGGTGGTTCGACCGCTTTCCGCGCAAGGCCAAGGGCGTGGTTCGCGACGCCGTGTGGAGCCTGAGCCGGCATTCGGCCGGGATGTGCTGCCGCTTCGCCACCGACGCTACGGCGATTTGGGCCCGCTACGAGCTCTCGTCCGCGTCCCTGGCGATGCCGCACATGCCGGCCACGGGCGTAAGCGGCCTGGATCTCTACGCCCGCGACGGCCAGCGGCACTGGCGCTGGCTGGGGTTCGTTGCGCCCGCTTCCACAAAGCTCAAGGTGCGCCTCGCCGACGGGATCGAAGCGGGACGCCGCGAGTACCTGCTGTACTTGCCTCTTTACAACGGCGTTGAGTCGCTCGAAGTCGGCGTCGCTCCGCAGGCGTCGTTCGCGCCGCTGGCCCCCCGGGGCAAGCCGATGGTGTTCTACGGCACCTCGATCACCCACGGAGGCTGTGCGTCTCGCCCGGGCATGGCGTACCCGGCGATCGTTGGCCGCCGCCTGGACTGGCCCGTGATCAACCTCGGTTTTTCCGGCAACGGTACGATGGATCCCGAGGTGGGCGCGTTGTTGGCCGAGTTGGATGCGGCCGTCTATGTGATCGACTGCCTGCCGAACATGGCCGCCGGCTCGGTGGCGTCGCGGACCGAGCCCCTGGTGCGTCAGTTGCGATCCGCCCGTCCCAAAACGCCTATCGTGTTGGTCGAAGACCGGACCTTTGCCAACGCCTGGCTGATTCCCGGACAGCGGCAGCATCATGCGGCCAGCCGGGCGGCGCTTCGCGCAGCGTACGAACGTCTCAAGTCGGCCGGCGTTCCCGGCCTTCACTACGTGGAAGGCGAACGCCTGCTGGGAGACGACAACGGGGCCACGGTCGACGCGTCCCACCCCACGGACCTGGGCATGCTGCGCATGGCTGAGGCCCTGGAGCCCGTTCTGGCGCCGCTCGTGCGGTGAGTTGGATCGGAGCGCGCAAAAAAAGGCCCCCGGAAAGGCCGCGTCCCAGGGGGGCAAAGGACACTATACTTTTCCGGGAGCGATTGGATCGCAATGCGCTGGCAACCCCAAGGGCTGCTGGCGCCGGCAGTCGAAGCTGCCGATCTGGTCTACCTGCTCGAAGCGTTGCACGAGGGCCTCCATGCCCTCGGCAAACCGCCTCGCGGTCCGCAGGAGTGTCCTCGCGAACACTCCCAGATGCAGACCCTTCCACGTGGAACCACGTTGACTTGTCATCTTCGCCGGGCACACCCAGCGACCTCGCGTGCACTCAAGAGGCCGGGAGAATATGAGATTCGCCCAGAACTGTCAACGGCAAAAAAACAGCGGTCCCGGGCCTTCGCCTAACTCGAAGGAAAACCGGCAGTTGGAGCGTCGGAGATGGGTGCCCAACGCGGCCGCGGCGAACGCCTTTCGCGGCACTTGAAGAGCTGCCAACAACGGCGCCGATGCACTTCTTGGATCGCCGCACAGGGCGTTCCCTGCAGGCCGCCGGCCGGCTTCACGGCAGCGGTTTCCGTTCCACAAGCCAGGTGGCCGGGGCCGGAAGTTGGACCTCAATCTGGCGGCCTTCGCCGACGACCTTGCCGGTGATTGCGTCCACGAGCCGCTCGGGCCGCGGCAGGCGCACGGTGCACGGGCCGCCGGTGGCGGTGTGGAGCATGAGCAGGCCCGAATCGGCTTGAACGAGCACGTCGGGCCGGGCCACGTAGCGATGGACGCCCGCCTCTTCGCACAGGGCCCGGATGACCGGAAGCGGCAGCGTTGCCAAGGCGCTGAACAAACGCCGTTGGCCGGCCTGGCCGCCTACGGCCACCAACCCGTCGCCAGCCCCCGGACATCGGGCGAGAATGGTCACGCCGGGCTGAACGGGCAGCGTCAGGCAGGGCTGGGCCTCGCCCGGCCCAGGCCAGACCCGGTGGCTCTGCCGCAGCGAACGCCCCTGCAGGGCTGCCAGGTCGCGAATCCGCAACGTGCCGGCGCGTCCGCCGCCCAACCCATCCACAACGAACTTCATTCCCGTCAGCGGCAGCGTCAACTCGGTCGACTTGCCCCGATACCACGGGGCTTTGACAAAGCCGGACAAGGCAAGGCGATGCTCCGCAGGCTTGGCCTGTAGCGGCAGCGAGACGCTGACGTACTCTGCCTGATCGCGGTCCTTGAGCACGACGCGAAGCGACGCGCCGGCCAACGCCCCGTCACCGCCGACCTTCAGCCCC
>CAZFKF010000645.1:0-4153 GCA_964518805.1 uncultured Planctomycetaceae bacterium
CGAGGATGTTGCGTTCGGCGGGCGGGGCGGTGGGGCCGACCACGAAGTCGGGCCCTCCCAGGGCGTAGAAGTGCGTCGTATGGTCCGTGGCGTAGAAGATGCTGTAGAACAGTTCGCGAAGCTTCTTGGCTGCCGGCGGAGGATCGACGTGAAACAGATCGTCGAGGGCCTTGGTGGCCGCCATGTGGTGCGCCTCGGGGCAGACGCCGCAGATTCGGGCCGTGAGATTGGGCATCTCTTCCGCAGGCCGGCCAACACAGAACCGTTCAAACCCGCGAAGCTCGGGGATTTGCAGGTAGGCGTTGGCCACCTCGCCCTGGTCATCCAGGAAGATGTCGATCTTGCCGTGCCCTTCCAGCCGCGTAATCGGATCGATCGAGACTCGCTTCATTTCGTGTTCTCCTTTTCTAGGGGAGGAGAAGGGAAAAGGAAGAGAATGAGAAAAAGGGAAACACGTATGCAGATATGTCTTCTCTCTTCCCCCCCCTTCCTTTTCCCTTCTCTTCCGCCCCGTCCCCTGCTATTTCTTTTCCGCCCCGTTGCCGGCAAGGACCTTCGCACGCCGCAAATGGCTGCCGGCCAGGCTGAAGCGATAGAACGCTCCCACGGGGTCAGGAATGCCATCGCGGATGATGCGGTCGATCTCCACCGGATCGTCCGAATCGATGACCGAGGCAAGTGCCGCCATCATCCGGGCCCCGTGATCGTGCACGCCCTCATTGGGGCCATAGCAGCCGATGCACGGGGAGTTGACCTGCGGGCAGCGCGCCCCGCACCCGGCCCGCGTGGCGATGCCGCTGCAAAGCAATCCCTGTTCCAGCAGGCACGTCTCGTCGTCGGGGACGATCTCCCAGGTGCGATGGAACTTTTTGACCTTCTTCTCGTTTCGCACCCGAGGACACTCCTGGCAGACGGTCGTATTGGCCCCGATCACGCTGCCCGGCGGCGGCAATTGGTGTTCCACGATCGCCGTAATGGCGTCCCAGATCCGGTCGGCCTCGGGCGGGCAGCCGGGCAGGTAGTAGTCTACGGCCACGGTCTGATCCAACGTGCGAAGCGTGTCGTAGAAGATCGGCAGGTGCAGCGTTCCCTCGGGCATTTCGGTCTTGTGCTTCGGTTTCAAGTCCTCGGGGTTTTCGGTCGAAGGCGTATCGCGATACACCGTGTCGAAGACCTGGCGCCGGCTGTTGCCGTTGGCCAGCCCGGGGATACAGCCCTCGTGAGCGCAGGAGCCGAAGGCCACCAGCACCTTGGATTTGCGCCGCAGGAGCTGCGCCATGTATTCCTGTTCGCTGGTGCGGATGCCGCCGTTGAACAGGCAGACGTCGATCGAACCGTCGGGCATGTTCTCGACGTCGCGGACCTTGGCATCGACGGCGACCGGCCAGAAGACGATGTCGAACAGGGCCGCGACGTCGAGGATCTTCTCGTTGATGGCCAGCACGGCGATCTCGCAGCCGCCGCACGACGCTGCCCAGTAGAGGGCCAATTTGCCTTTGGTGGGTTCATTCATGGCCGGACCTCCATTGCCTCCGCGTGCTCGCTTACGATTTCTTCCAACGCTTCGAACCGCCCTCCGTCTTCCTCCCAGTTCGCAGGCCAGTCGAGCGGCCCCATGGCCTGCACGGCCGTGACGAAGTTGTCGATCGACTCGGCCAGGTACTGTCCTTCGGCTGCCGAGGCCCATACCAGGCGCAGGCGGTCGCTTTCGATCCCCATTCGCTCCAGGAAGTACCGAAGCATGGAATATCGGCGGATGGTCTTGTAATTCTGTTCGACGTAGTGGCAATCGCCCGGATGACAGCCCGCGATCAGGACACCGTCGGCCCCCAGGGCGAAGGCCTTGAGGACAAACGTCGGATCGACCCGGCCGCTGCACATCACGCGGATGATGCGGGCGTAGGGCGAGTACTTGATCCTCGCCGTCCCGGCCAGGTCCGACGCCGTATAACTGCACCAGTTGCAGAGAAACGCGACGACTTTGGGTTTGAAGTTCGATTCGCTCATGGGGGGCCTCGGTGGCGTTTGCAGTTGTCAGCGGTCAGCTTTCAGCCATCCGGGGCTCTGCCTTCGCCGCCGCTGATGTTCATTGAATGCATCGGAACGGATCGCGGATACTGACGGTTGAAAGCTGATAGCTGACCGCCGATGGCTGACAGCGCTCTTCCTACACGTAATTCATCAATCCCTCCAACTCCTCCTCAACCTGTTCGTCGCTGAAGAGGTGCTGCTTGGCAGCGCCCGAGGGACAGGCAGCCACGCACGTGCCGCAGCCCTTGCAGAGGGCCTGGTCGATGACCGCGATCTTCCGTTCCTCGTCCCGGCTGATGGCCTTGTACGGACAGAGGAGAATGCACGTTTTGCAGCCCGAGCACATGGCCTCGTCAATCCAAGCCGTGTTGGGTTCCAGTTCGATTTGTCCGGCATCGATCAGGGCCAGGGCCTTGGCGGCCGCGGCGTCGGCCTGGGCCACGGTGTCGGGGATGTCCTTGGGCCCTTGGGATGCCCCGGCCACGAAGACGCCGTCGCTGGCGGTGTTGACCGGGGCGAGCTTGGGGTGCTTCTCCAGAAAGAAGCCTTCCGCAGAGCACGAGATGCCGAAGGTGCGGCGCACGTCGCTCGCATCGGCCTGCGGCTCCAAGGCCACGGCCAGGATCACCATGTCGACGTTGATCTTGCGGATGTGGCCCAGGAGCGTGTCGTCGACCTGCATGATCAGCCCGCCTTCGGCGGTCGTTCCCTCCCCGGCCACCGGCGTGATGTCGGCCACTTTGCCGCGCACGAACTGCACGCCCTCGTTCTGCACGCGATTATAGAACTCTTCGAATCCCTTACCCGGCGTGCGAATATCGATGTAGCAACTGAAAACCTCGGCTCCGGTCTTCTCGCGGACCAAGTGCGAGAGCTTCAGCGAAACCATGCAGCAGACGCGGGAGCAATAGGGGTGGTAGTTTGCGTCGCGGCTGCCCACGCAGTGGACAATTCCCACGCGTTTGGGCGTCGAGCCGTCGCGAAGCACCAGCTTGCCGCCGGTCGGCCCGCCGGCGTTCAAGAGCCGCTCCACTTCAAGGCTCGTGTAGACGTTCGGGTACTTGCCGTAGCCGTAGTACGGGATGACCGCGGGATCGAAGGCCTTGAAGCCTGTGGTGACAACGATGGCCCCCACTTGGTATTCCTCAACCGTCTCCTGCTGATCGAAGCGGAAGGCGTTGCGCTCGCCGCAGGCCTCGACGCAGCCCTGCTTGCACTTGCCGCGGCTGATCTGGAGGCAGACCTCGGGATCGACCACGGGGATCGGCGGCACCGCCTGAGCAAACGGGATCCAGACCGGCTTGCGCGTGCCGAGCCCTTGATCGAACGGGTTGGGGAACTTGGCCTGGGTGAAAACGCACCCGTCCACGCAGAGCATGCAGCCCACGCACATCTTTTCGTCAATGTATCGAGGCTTGCGACGGACTTTGACGCGGTAGTTTCCCACGGACCCTTCCACGGACTCGACCGTGGAATAGGTCAAGAGCCTGATATTGGGATGGAGCTTCACCGCGGTCATCTTGGGCGTGAGGATGCAGGCGGCGCAGTCGAGCGTGGGAAAAGTCTTGTCGAACATGGCCATATGCCCACCGATCGACGGCTCGCGTTCGACGAGGATCACTTCCCGGCCGGCGTCGGCCAGCGTGAGCGCCGCTTCGATCCCGGCGATTCCGCCTCCCACGACCAGCGCGCGGGGGAAGATGTTCACGAATTGCCGCTGGAGCGACTCGTGGCCCGCCACGCGACGAATGGCTGCGGCCAGGTGGGCCTTGGCCTTGGTGAGGGCCTCCTCCTTGTCCTCGGTGACCCAGGAAACCTGCTCGCGGATATTGGCCATCTGCACCAGGAAGCGGTTCAAGCCTGCGTCCTCCGCGGCCCGGCGGAATGTGCCCTCGTGCAGGTTGGGCGAGCAGGCCGCAACCACGATGCGGTTCAGCGCGAACTCGCGGATGTCGCGTTTGACCAACTCCTGTCCGGGATCGGAACACATGTACTTGTAGTGCCGCGACAGGGCCACGCCGGGCAGTCCCTCGGCGAACTTCGCCAGAGCCTCCACGTCGATCGCGCTGGCGATGTTGCTGCCGCAGTGGCAGACGTAAACGCCAACTCGTTCGGCCATGAG
>CAZFKF010000646.1:0-4145 GCA_964518805.1 uncultured Planctomycetaceae bacterium
CACGTGGCCGCCTTCCTGGCCGGCCTCCGGCCCCAAGTCGATCATCCAGTCCGCGATCTTGATGACGTCGAGATTGTGCTCAATCACGACCACCGTGTTGCCGAGGTCGACGAGACGGTTCAGCACGACCAGGAGGCGTGCGAGGTCGTCGAAGTGCAGTCCGGTCGTCGGCTCGTCCAGAAGATACAAAGTCCGCCCCGTGTCTGGCCGAGAAAGTTCCGCAGCGAGCTTGACGCGCTGGGCCTCGCCCCCAGAGAGGGTGGGTGCGGGCTGGCCGAGCGTCAGGTAGTCGAGCCCCACGTCGCAGAGCGTCTGGAGGATGTGACGGATCTTGGGGATGTTCTCGAACAACTTCACGGCCGACCCGATCGGCATGTCGAGCACGTCGGCAATCGAATGCCCGTGATACTTCACCGAAAGCGTCTCGGGCTCGTAGCGTTGTCCGCGGCAGGCGTCGCACTCGACCCAAACGTCGGGCAGGAAGTGCATTTCGATCTTCAACTGCCCGTTCCCCTCGCACTTCTCACACCGCCCGCCCGGCACATTGAAACTGAACCGGCGGGCCGAATAGCCGTGCAGCTTGGCTTCGGGCAACTGGGCGTAGAGTTGACGAATCAACTCGAACACGCCGGTGAAGGTCGCCGGGTTCGACGTCGGGGTCTGTCCCAAAGGTTGCTGATCGACCCGAATCACTTTGTTCACAAGGTCCAATCCGCGAATCGCGTCGTGAGCCCCGGGAAAGACCTTGGCGCGATGCAGGTGCCGGGCCAAGGCCGCGTATAGAACATCTTCGACCAGGGAACTCTTGCCGCTGCCGCTCACGCCGCTGATCACCGTGAATGTACCCAGCGGAATCCGCACGTCGACGTTCTTGAGATTGTTGTGGCGAGCCCCCAGGATCTCCAGCCAGCCGCCGCCGGGAGGTTTCGGCATGGCGGCAAGGTTGTCTTCAGAACGGCGCGCAATCCCCTTTGCGGTTTCCGCCTTCAACTTCCGGCTAACCGCCTTTCGCGTTCCGCCTTCCGCTCTTGCTTGCCGAGGCCCGCTCGGCTCGCCGCCGTCTCCTGACGGCTCGCCAAACCCGAACCCCTGCATCCGGCGATTCGCCGGCACCGGGATCGCTTTGTTGCCCGACAGGTAAGGACCGGTCACCGAGTTGGGCGTCTTGCCCACCTGCTTCGGCGAGCCCCGGGCCACGATCTCACCGCCGTTGCGGCCGGCGCGCGGACCGAAGTCGAGCAATTGGTCGGCATCGGCAATGACCTCGCGGTCGTGCTCGACCAACAGGAGTGTGTTGCCCAGGTCGCGCAGCTTGTGCAGGGCGTCGAGCAAGCGGCGGTTGTCGCGCGGATGGAGCCCGATCGTTGGTTCGTCGAGAACGTAGAGCACGCCGCACAAACCGCTGCCGACCTGGGCCGCCAGGCGAATCCGCTGCGATTCACCGCCGGACAGGGTTGGGGCAGGCCGGGCAAGCGTCAGGTAATCGAGGCCCACGTCGACCAGGAATTGCAGACGCGTAACGACCTCGCGGAGCACCTCGCCGGCGATCTTTCGTTCGGTCGCGTTCGGTTGCCACGTCTTGAAGTCATCGAGCAGCTTGCCCAATGGCCGCCGACAGAGTTCGTCCATCGTGCGCCCGTTGAGTTGGACCGCTGCCGCGTCGTCGCGAAGCCGGCTGCCATTGCACGCGGAGCATTCCACTTCGTCGACCAGGTGTTCGAGCCTGCCGCGGAAACTGGGCGACAGGCGGCTGGCCTCTTCGAGCGCCGGGTAAAGTCCTTTGTATTGGAAGCGAAAGACCGGTCGCGCCTTGCGCGTCTCTCCCGAAACGGGAGCGGGGCTGGGCATGGGCGGAGACTCTCGCCCCGCAGATGCTTCGGAATCCGCCGGCGCAGGCAAATAGACATCGATCCACTGCTCGCCCGTGCCATGCAACACCAGGCGGCGGTACCGGGCCGCCAACTGCTCGAAGGGCACGTCGCTCGGCACGCCCGTAGCCTGGGACCACGCTTGGATCATCAAGGGGGCAATGTGGCCGGAGGGGTCGGGCCAGAGTTCCACGGCCCCCTGCGCCAGGGTGAGCTTGGGATCGCGCATGAGGGCCAAGGGATTGGCGCCCGTCTGCACGCCGAGTCCTTCGCACGCCGGACACCATCCCAAGGGACTATTGAAGGAAAAGTGATGCGGGGCCAACGGCTCAAAGCTCCGGCCGCATCGCTCGCACGCCATGTGTTGGCTGTGCACGTCGACCTGCCAGCTTGGCTCCGGCACTTCGTCGCGCACGTGGGCCACTCGGATCACGCCTTTGCCCAACGCTAGCGCGTTCTCGACACTGCCGGCGATGCGACTGCGAGCGTCGGAATGAACCGTCACCCGGTCGATCACCACCTCCACGGCGTGCTTGCGCCGGCGGTCGATCTTCGGGGGACTGTCGATAGGGAATGTCTGGCCGTCGATGCGAATCCGCGCGTAACCCGCCGCGCGCATTTCCTCCCACAGCGTCTCGTAGTTCTCGCCGGCCTGGATTTCGAGGGGCGCCATGACGTACAACCGCGTGCCGGGAGTCGCCGCCGGCTCCGGGCTGGGCGGCAGCCTTTCGCTCTTCCCCTTCCGCCCATGGCGTTCCGACTTCTGCCCGTTGTCGGCAAGCGTCATGATCTTGCCGATGATTTCGTCGGTCGACTGCGTGCCGATCGGCAGATTGCAGTCAGGGCATCGCGCCTGACCAAGCCGGGCGAGCAAGATCCGCAGGTAGTCGTAGATCTCGGTGACGGTGCCAACGGTAGAACGCGGCGTGCTGCCAGAGTGTTTCTGTTCGATGGCGATGGCAGGCGAAAGCCCCTCGATGTGGTCGAGCTTGGGCTTCTGCATCTGGCCGACAAATTGCCGGGCATAGGCGCTGAGACTCTCGAAATAGCGCCGCTGTCCTTCGGCGTAGATCGTATCCATGGCCAACGATGTCTTGCCCGAACCGCTTGGCCCACAGCACACCGTCATCTGGTCGCGGGGAATGTCGACGTCGATGCCGCGGAGATTGTGCTGCCAGGCGCCTCGCACCTGAATCGTCTCGGCGAGGTTCGCGCGGCGGACGTTCTTCGCGCGGGTCTCAGATCGCGCCGAGGCGCCCGACGGTTTTCGAATGCTGGGGAGATTGGCCGCCGCGCCAGCGACGCCTCCCTCATCCCCTGCCCCTTTCCCGAACCCAGAGAGGGATGGAAGCACGGCACGCAGCACTCGCCCCGTGTGCGAAGCATCGATCTGGGCAAGTCCCTCCGGGGTCCCGGTGGCCACGATGTAGCCGCCGGCATCGCCGCCTTCCGGCCCAAGATCGACAAGCCAGTCGGCCGTCTTGATGACTTCGAGATTGTGCTCCACCACCAACACCGTGTTGCCGGCATCGACGAACCCGTGCAGCACCTTCAAAAGCAATTGGATATCGGCGAAGTGCAAGCCGGTTGTCGGTTCGTCAAGAATGTAGAGCGTCTTTCCGGTGCTCTTCTTGACCAATTCGCGGGCGAGCTTCACACGTTGGGCCTCGCCTCCCGACAGGGTCGGCGAGGGCTGTCCGAGCTTCATATAGTCGAGCCCCACGTCGTGCAGCGTCTGCAGCATGTGGCGCACGTGGGGAATGTTCTCGAAGTGGACGAGCGCCTCCTGGATATCCATTTCCAGCACATCGGCGATCGACTTGCCCTTGAAGCGAATCTGGAGGGTCTCGCGATTGAAGCGGTGTCCTTCGCAGACGGGGCAGGTGACCCAAATATCCGCCAGGAAGTCCATTTCGAGTCGGGTCGAACCGTTTCCTTCGCAGGCCTCGCAACGTCCGCCGGCTACGTTGAAGCTGAATCGTCCGGGCTTGTAGCCACGGGCTTTCGATTCCGAAAGCTGCGCATAGAGATTGCGGATTTCATCGAAGACCTTGATGTAGGTGGCCGGATTGGAGCGAGGCGTTCGGCCGATCGGCGACTGGTCGATGGCGATCATCCGGTCAAGATGTTCCAGCCCCTCGATCGTGTCGTGCGTTCCGGGATTTCCCAGCCCGCCGTTCAAATCGCGGCGTAGGGCCTCGATGAGAATGTCGCCCACGAATGAGCTCTTGCCCGAGCCCGACACCCCCGTCACGCACACGAATGTGCCGAGCGGGA
>CAZFKF010000647.1:0-4141 GCA_964518805.1 uncultured Planctomycetaceae bacterium
CGCCACGTGATCCGGTCCGAGTGCAGCGTGAAAGACCAGGTTTCGTCCACTTCGACGCCGCTGCCGCCGAAGCGTATCGCGGAAGCCGTGATCGTGTTCTGGACGACGCCGATCTTCGGCGAACCAATTCCCGACCGCGTGGTGTATTCGGCGCTGCCCACGCGCATGGCCGAACACACACCGGTGGTCGTACAGACGACCTCCTCGCCTCGCACCGCGACCCGGTCGAGTATGCACCGGCCGTCGTAGCGCAGCCGAAGCAGCAGGCTGCCCTGGCCATCCGCCATGGTGACCAGTTTTCTTACATCGTCATGCTCGATCCGCGGTGCTGCTGCGGCAGCGTCCAAAACGCCGAGCCACAGAAAGGCCAGAGCAACACGCATCGCCGTTGACCTGGGCAGGTTTTCCATGTCAACCCCTTCGGACGAATGCCCTCGTTGAGAAGTCCCGGACGATCGCCTGAGGACTGTCTTCCGCGCCTCTGCAGGAATCGCAGAGGTTACTCGACTTCGACAAAGACGCCCTCGCCCGACGAAAGCGTGAGATGATAGAGTCCGTCGGCCCCTGCGATCAACCGCGTGCGCTGCCCGCGAGGCCAAGCCACGACGGTCGAACCTGCGAGCTTCAGTGTGACGTGCGTCGTCTTGACGGCCTCCAGTTCGCTCATATTGACGATGGTGAAGGCTGTTGAGGGGGCGTCCTTCTTCGCAAAGCAACCGATCAGCAATGGGTCGTCGCATTGAATCTGCTGGATCGTGGGGAAGGTCCGGAGCGGATTGCTGAATTTCAGATATGGCGTCCGGTCCGTGCAGTTGTGGGCCATCGCGCCGAGGTTCTTGTATCGGACGAAGGCGTCGGAGACCGCGCGTATCTCCTTGAAGACCGTGGCGGCATCGTACCAGGCGTTGGTTCGCTGGCCGCCGACTGTGATCAGCGACGGACATCCCGGCTGGGTTACCGCATACGTCCAGCAGAGCAGGCCCTTGCAGCCGAACGACAGCATGCAGTACGACTGCCAGCGGAACTCCGATTCCGTCGGAGTCCGCTTGCTGGGGACCCAGGCGAACGTCTGGATGCAGCACCAGAAGTCCTTGTCGTGCTCGCGGGCGGACGCTGCGATGATGTTGATCGATTCGCAGTAGCCGGGGTACGTCGTTCGCTTGCCCTTCTCCCAGTTGAGTGGGTAGATATCGGTGCAGATGTACGGCACGGAGAACTTCCGGCAAAAAGCATCGCAATACTTCTTGTACAGGCTGGGATCGGGATCGTAGTATTCGATCGCGGCGGCCGAAGCGCCGTATTTCAACTGCGCCGCGTTGGCGTACATGGGAAGCAGGTTGATGTAAGGCAGCTTGCCACCCATGTCTTGGCAGTACCGGTTGCAGATCGCGGCGAGCTTGTCGTACTCGTCCGTGCCCGGTTCGTCGGTAACGTAGGTTCCGGCGAAACACGGATGCTCGAAATACTCCGCGGTCGCTACGGCCGAGTTGTTGTACGCGCCGTCGCCCAAGACGAGTTCGACGCCGTACCGGTCGCAGTCCCGAAGCAGCATGTCTTTGTGCTCCGAGCCGGCCAAGGCGCCGTGAGCGACGATCCAGTCGAAGCCGCCGGAACGGTAGGTCTCGATGAAGTCTTTGCCGATCGCCTCCTGGCTCGGGCTGACCCACGCCCCGATGCGAATCCGGTCGCGGGTAAAGTACTCGTTCGAAAAGGGAGACTGGACAGCCGTTCCCAACGCGGTTTGGATGGCGGTTGTCAGAACGGTCGCGGCTTCGGCGCGGGTCGCCGGTTTCGGTGCGGTCTTCAGCGCGATGCCGTACTCGCCCAGCGCTGCGACGGCACGGGTCCAGTCGGGGGCCAGTAGCGGACTGTCGGGAAGGAACTTCCGGTCCTTCACCCTGTCCAGCAATCGCCTCGCAACGACAAACCGAATTGCCGATTCGGTCTTGGTCGCCAGGCTGCCAACGTCGTCCAACGGAACGTCCTCATGAACCAGGCTGTATTTCCCCGGCTTCTTCGCCACGAAGTGGGTGAATCCGCGGCGATTCGTTTGACAAACGGGAACAACGGACTCACCGTCCTTTCCGCCTTTGGGGCTGAACCGGACGACGGTCGCTTCGGACGCGTTCTTGATGTCCGTCGACCGGAGCATGAAGTCGGCCCGGTCGAACCCGTCGTAGAGACATCCGCCTGGAACCAGGACCCGTTGAAGCGGCGCGATGAATTGTGTCGGCTCCGAATAGTCGGGGGCGTCTACGGCGGCGCCCAGAAAACGCTGGGCATCCGCCTCCGAGGCAAAGAACCCGAGCCGGGAGACTTGATAGCTCGAATCCGTGTCGCTCGGATTGGTCGGGTCGAACCGGAAGGAAGTGATCGTTCCGGACCAGTTCTTGTGATCGAACTTGCGCATGTCGACAATCGCGTTCCGCCACGTATTGTCCCCGACGACGGGAAATGCGGAATAGCTCTTGTCCGAAAGCGTCGTCAATTGATCGGTCGTGAAGAACAAGCCGGCCTGCGTGATCGTGGTCTTGTATTTGTACCGCACGGCGAAGAACGGCCGCTTCTCGGCCGGGAACGCGTCGGCGGCGCTCATCGGAACCGTCAGCGTGAGGTCGGTTCCGGTCGGAGTGAACTTCGTCAGCCCGACTTCGTGGTGCAACTGACCTTGCCCGAGCGAAATCAGCTTCGCGTCCGGTCCATTGTTGAAGATCCAGACCGGCTCGCGGGCGAAGAGCGAACCGGCAGACGCGATCAGCGACAGAAAGAGGAGCGATGGTCTCATGGGACGGCAACGGGGCATGGTGGGTGATTGGGAGACGGCAGCCCCCGCATCGTGGTCTGCGCCGGCCGCTTTGTCAAGCCTGCACGGCGAAATACCGATCTGAATTCCGACTGGCGGCCGAACAAAGCCTGGGGCAAAATGGGGCGAGGCGGAGCGCAAGACCGGCGGCACTTGGGCGCAGGGCCGGGCCCGGGCTGAACATCCTCCACGGTGCTCTGCCGCGCTCTGCCGAGGGCGTGGCAAATCGCAACGATTGGGGGACATCGATGAACCCTCGACGCTGGTTGGCAAGAGCAGGGATCTTGGTTACGATCGGCTTTGCCGCTCACCTGAATTGCCGCGCCTGTGCTCAGATGGATTGCCTACTACTTGGAAAGAAGAAGATGGCTTCATTCTTCCAAGCAGCTCTTTCAGGATCTGACGCGCAGCGGTTTTGCGCCAACTCGGTAAACAGGACGGCCTGGATGAGCGATGGGTAACGGGGCGTTTGTGCGGGCGGTCCGTTCAGATCCTTGTCCGTAGCGCACAAAAAACCTCGCCCTCCCTCTCGAAGCGTTCGCGCCGAAGAGGTAGGACGAGGGTGTGTCTACAACAATCGAGAGTATAGCGGAGAGCCTGGCTTTTTTGCCATCGCCATCGAGAAGTTATTCTCGTTTGGCGCTGATTGGCATCAGCTCTGTCGCGCCAGGCCGCTTGTCCGGCAGTAGCCGATGGGAGCGGACCAAGGAGAACCTACTTTGGGGCTTCAGCAACATGTACCAACCGTGCGTTCGTGAGATCCCCGGCGACGAGTTCTTCGGCACGACGCCCGAGGCGGCGCACATCACCGCCTCGACCAACTACTTCCACGTCGTCCTGTGCCATAGCGTGGTCCTGTTCTTCTTCATGTTCATCGTGTGGGCTTGGATGCTGGCTCGCTGGGACTTCTCGCCGCTCAAGGTGCTGCTTCTCTTCGGGATCACTGGCTCATTGGCTGAGGCGACAATGAACCCGGCCAATCTGATCGGCGGATTCTGGGTGTTCGTATACGGGCTGATGGTCTATCTGCCAGCTTGCACGGTGCCTCGGGATCGAGGCGCAAAGCCGCCTCGCTGGTGGCACTATCCCCTAGCCGTGTTCCTGCCGTTTCTCGGCGTGATTCCTGGCGGCTTGGTGGCGACCATCTTGCGACACTTGCTCCACGTGCAGTTTCTTCCGGGAGTGAAATGATGATCCGATTCGCTTTGACGGCAGGCTTGCTCTTCGTTTGTGCCAGCTTCGGCTGGTCCGCAGAGCCGAGCCCCGGTGCTGAGGGCGTCTTCTTCAGCGAGTCTTTCGAGGATGCCGATCTCGCCGAGCGAGGCTGGTACGACGGCA
>CAZFKF010000648.1:0-4131 GCA_964518805.1 uncultured Planctomycetaceae bacterium
ACAACCCCGCGGTGATCCACGGCGGCCCCTTCGCCAACATCGCCCACGGCTGCAATAGCGTCATCGCCACCAAGCTCTCCATGCGTCTCTCGGAATACACCGTGACCGAGGCGGGCTTCGGCGCCGACCTGGGGGCCGAGAAGTTCCTCAACATCAAGTGCCGCAAGTCGGGCATCAAGCCCGACGTGGTCGTGATCGTGGCCACGGTCCGGGCCTTGAAATATCACGGCGGCGTGGACCTCAAGCAGTTGAGCAAGCCCAACGTCGATGCCCTGGACAAGGGCGTGGAAAACCTCAAGAAGCACATCGAGAACATCCACCGCTTCGGCCTGCCGGTGGTCGTGGCCATCAACTCGTTCACCGCCGACACCGAGGAAGAAATCAAGTTCATCCAGGACAAGTGCGCGTACCTGTCGGTGAAGATCGTCAAGGCCGACCATTGGGCCCGCGGCGGCGAAGGGGCCGAAGACCTGGCCCGCGCCGTGGTCGACGTGGCCGAAAACACCAAGTCCGACTTCGCCCCGCTCTATCCCAACACCTGCACGCTCTGGGAGAAGGTGGGCATCATCTGCCGCGAGATCTACGGCGCGACCGACGTCTTGGCCGACAAGAGCCTCCGCGCCAAGTTCCAAACGCTCCAGGACTCGGGCTACGGCGAGTTGCCGATCTGTATGGCCAAGACGCAGTACTCGCTCTCGACCGACCCCGGGCTCCGAGGCCGTCCGCGGAAATTTGACGTCCCACTGCGCGATCTCCGCCTGGCCGCTGGCGCCGGCTTCGTCGTGGTCCTCACCGGCGACATCATGACGATGCCCGGACTCCCCAAAGTCCCCGCCGCCGCAGCCATCGACATCAACGAAAGCGGTGAGGTCGTGGGGCTGTTCTAGTCCTGGGGTGAGGGAGTGCCTTGGATGCGATGGCTTCTGGGACCGACATTGGGAGAACGAATTCGGATACGCGACGCGCATGCCGAGTCCCCGCACATGCCTTTTGGCCATGAACGATTCTCCTGAAGATTCCCATCTTGCCGACCTCTTGGACGAGTACCTCCGCCAGGTGCAGGCAGGCGTGCGGCCCGATCGTGAGGCGTTCTGCCGCGAACATCCGCAACTGCGGCCTTTGTTGGATTGTCTCGATAGCCTGGACCAGGTCTTCCCGGCTCCGCCTCAAGAGACGGTCGAATACGTCGCCGCACATCAACCGCTGCTGCCGGACGGCGTGACCCGGCAATTCGGCTCGTACGAACTGTTGGCCGAGATTGGGCACGGCGGGATGGGCGTGGTGTACAAGGCGCGGCAGGCGGGCCTCGACCGCCTGGTGGCCGTGAAGATGATCCTCGCCAGTCACATCGCATCGCCCGAATACGTGCGGCGTTTCCAGGAAGAGGCCCGGGCGGCGGCCGGGTTGCGGCATCCGCACATCGTGCACATCCACGAATTCGGGCAGATTCACGGCCAGCACTTCTTCGCCATGGAGTACGTCGAGGGAGCGAGCCTGGCCGAACGCCTGCGCCAGGGATTCATGCCGCCCGAACAAGGCGCCCAACTGCTGGCCAAGGTGGCCTTGGCCGTCGAGCACTTGCACCAGCACGGCATCGTGCACCGCGATCTGAAGCCGTCGAATATCCTCGTCGACGCCGCGGGCGAGCCATTCGTCACCGACTTCGGGCTGGCGAAGGTCTTTGCGCCCGGCTCCGAGATCACGGCCACTGGGGCCGTGCTCGGCACGCCCAGCTACATGTCGCCCGAACAAGCATCCGGCCAGCCGTCGCTGATCGGACCGGCCAGCGACATCTACAGCCTGGGCGCCATGCTGTACGAGCTGCTGACGGGCCGGCCGCCGTTCCGCGAGGAAAACCCCGTGGAAACCCTGTTGCAGGTGCTCAACGGCGAGCCGCTGCTGCCCCGCGCGGTGAACCCCCGCGTGCCACGTCCGCTGGAATGGATCGCCATGAAGTGTCTGGCCCGCAACCCGCGCGACCGATACGCTTCGGCGCAGGCCCTGGCCGACGACCTGGAGCGTTATCGTCGCGGCGAGCCGCTGGAGGCGCGGGCACCGGGCGTTGTCGAGCACGCATGGCGCTGGGTGCGGCGCGAGCCGGCCTTGGCCTCGCGCCTGGCCACGCTGACCGCGTTTCTGGGGATCGACGCGGTCATCTACGGTCGCGGCGACGAAGAACCCGGCTTCTGCCTGGAGATGGCCATGCTGGTGGCGGTGTGGCTGACGATTGCCGTGGTGTTCCAGCAGTTCCTCAAGAGCGGGCGGTGGTCGTTCCCGGCCCGTTTTGTCTGGGGCACGCTCGACTCCGCCCTGCTCCTCGCCGCCCTGCTGATCGCCGACGGCGCAGCCAGTCCCTTGGTGATCGGATACCCTCTGTTGATCGTAGCCTCGGGACTGTGGTTCCGCGTGCGATTCGTGTGGTTCATGACCGCGCTGTCGCTGATGTCGTACGGAGTGCTCGTCTACGATTTCTACTGGCGACGTCCCGAGGCCCTCCAGTTGAAACTGTCGCCGCAGCCCATTCGCCACGCAATCTTCACCCTGGGATTGATCGCCATCTCGTGCGTCGTGGCGTACTTGGTGGACCGGCTGCGGACTCTCAGCACCTATTACGGGCAGAAGCTCTGACGCGTGCACGGCCGCAGGCTGCCAGGCTTGCCCGACCCAACTGGATTATGCGGAGAGCACCTCTCCCATTTTGCGCATTCTTTGCAGATGAAACGCGTGTTTCAAGTTCAGCACGCATGCGAATACGGAAAGTCGGTTAAACCCTCAAAATCGTTTCGACCGATACCGCAGGATGAGTTCGAGTTCTCGACAGCTCTTGTGGTAGGAACGCGCCATGCGGTTCAGACTCTTCACGTGGGTTCTCTTGGTCGCATCGGTCCTCTGCTATTGGGGATCGGCGTACGCTGAACCATCTTCCGATCCGCCAAAGGAGTCGTCGACTCCGATTTTGGATCGTCTGGATAATCTAGGCAAGCGACTGTTTGGCAGCCCCAAACCGAGCGACCGGGACCGCCCCGCCAACACGCGGTCATCCTCAAAACCGTCGTCGAGCGACGAGATCTCTCTCGGCCGGTCGTCGGACAGGGTGCATGTACCGCGATCGGGTAGCGTTTCAGGCACCACGGTGCGTCGCGACGACGCCCCGGCTGCACGTCGCGACAGCGAGCTGTTCGGTCCGCGCCGCGAACCCGAGCAGCCGGCCGGGCGCCGCGGTGCCACACCAGGAGCGGCGCGAGAGGATATCGAACCGTCGCCTTCGCGCCGCAGTGTGGAGCCTTTGATGCCGCGCGGCGATTTGGAGCCCTCGGCGGCCCGGTCCCTGAACGACCGGCCAGCCGGAGTGTCTGGGAAGTCGCGTGCGGAGGAGCCCCCACAGACGTCGCCCCGCGCCGAATCGACAGAGACACCTCTGCCGCCCCCCCAACCCGAAAAACCCGTTCCGCCCGTCCCCGGTCTGATCCCGATCCACGAGCGATTAGGGGCCTTCCGGGAATCTCTGTTCAGCAAGCCCGGCGAGAGCGCAGAGAAAGCCGACGGCGCGAAGAACGCTTCGGCTGCCAACCCTGGCAAGTCCGAGTCGGCGGCGTCGGAGCCGACTTCCCGCGAGAGCACTCCTTCGCCAAGCGAGGCGGAGCCATCGGCTTCGACACCCAAGAGACTCGAGGGGCAGTCTTTGGTCAATGATCTTGCCATTCCTCGCGCCACGGTCGACAATCCGCCTGCCGTACGCAAGGAGGCGGACCCACCGCTGTCATCAACCAGAGCATGGTAGGCGCCGCATTGGAATGCCGTAAGTTCAGTCAAATCACACATGTATACGGCGCCCGGCATGGAGTGCGAGGGATTGTGGATGAGGAGTTCGTCGACCTGAGCCAGGCAACCTCTCACAATCTGGAGGAAATCGGGAAAACACCGGGTGCGGCCCTCGGATCGACAAGGGACAAACCGGATGAAGCCTACTGCAAGAGAATCTTCGGTATTTTCAAGAAATACAACATCCGATATTTCTTTTACATCGGCGGGAACGATTCTTCCGATACCTGCCGGATCGTCAATTCCTTTGCTGAACAGGAGAGTTATGAGATCCGTTGCGTGCACGTCCCCAAGACGATTGACAATGAC
>CAZFKF010000649.1:0-4129 GCA_964518805.1 uncultured Planctomycetaceae bacterium
CATATTATCAAAGAACAGAGTCAGTATCGTCAAAAGGGGGAAAAAAGTTCGTATCCGATTTGCAGGCCGCGGTGGACATCGAGGTCGCCGTGGCGCAGAGCGACGGCTGGAGTTTCGCGGAGCTGGAGGAGGCCCGGAAACAGTTGGTGATGCGGCATCTCGACACCGGATCCTGGGACTGGCCCTATGTCCGCGAGAGCCTGGGCAGCGTCGCCGTCGCCCGGCGTTCGCGGCCGATCGGGTTCATGCCGAACCTCAGCGACCGCCACCCGACGCCGACCGTATGCGCGGAGATCGCGAAAAGCGATTCCCTTTAGTCTGACGCAGCATTAGGAGGCGAATACTTCAGCAACCGGGATGTTGAACCCGGCGACGACGTCCTCGCCCAGCAACGGATCGGCCGCGCCGAAGACGCGAATCTCGTTGCGGCTGCGGTAGACGGTCACCGTGCGCGTCTCGGGATCGACGAGCCACACCATCCGGCATCCGGCATCGAGCCATTCGTTGACCTTGACGAGCACCTCGCTTGCGCGATCGTTGGGCGAGAGGACTTCCACGGCGAGATCGGGCGGGCCCGGGAAATATCCCTTGCCCGGCCTTGGCGAAAGACGTTCGGCGCGCACAAACGCCACGTCGGGGGCACGCACGGTGTCCGGATTGAGGGCGATGAGGAAACCCGTCTCCGCACCAAAGAGCCTGCCGAGTTGTCGCTCAAGTACGAACGCACCCAAGCGAATCGTTATCCGAGCCACGATGGCCCCATGTTCCTCTCCCGCAGGCGACATCATCAGGAGTTCCCCCTGCCGCAATTCGCAACGCCCCAGTCCGGGGGTTTGCAGGAGTTGTTCGGCGGTCATCGTACGCGGGACCGTGGCCATGACTCAACCAGCCTCAATCCTGTTAGCTGCTTACCTATTCTCAGATCGAATCACAAAGTCCCTGTGCGCGCCGGTTGGGAATCGACTTGCGGCTTTTCCAACATCAATCTACCGCCGGCACAGCCATCCATTCGAAGGCGGATGGCTCGCGGGGCACTCCGGCTGATTGTACCGCCTGGATCGCCGAATCGCCAAGGAAAACCGCACCACCCTTCTAACGCTTCTTCAGCGTTACGCTGAGGCCGCCGCCCTGCTGGTAGAAGACCGTCTCCAGGTCCGGGTTGGTGGTGATCGCTTTCACGTATTCGGGATTGGCCATGCGCGGGCTGATGTTGTGGGCCAGCACCAGTCCGCCCGGGCGGACCAGGGGAAGAAGCTTCTTCAGGTAATCGGCGTATCCTTCCTTGTCGGCGTCGATGAAGACGAGATCGACCGGCCCCGTCAGTTTCGCAACCGTCTCGTGGGCATCCCCCTCCACGACGGTGACGAGATCTGCCACGCCGGCCGCGGCAAAATTCTCGCGGGCGAGGCGGGCCGTCTGCGGATCGATTTCGTGCGTGACGACTTTGCCGCCGGACTTGCGCAAGGCCAGGCAGAACCAGATGGCCGAAATGCCGTTGGAGGTGCCGATTTCGACCACGGTTCGAGCGCCGGTGGCCTCGGCCAGCACGCGCAGCATGCGTCCGTCCAGGTCGGGGACGTTCAGCATGCGTCCTTGCTTCTCCTGGATTTCCTGGATCGCTTTGAGGATCTTCTGCTCAGCATCATCCTTGGGACGCGGCGGGGCATCCAACGCGCCGAGCGAACCGGACCGCGATCTCCCCGGCTTGCCCGATCCAGGCGGCTGCGCCGAGACGACGGACGCCAACATCGAGGTCAAGGCAAACCCGGCCAGCAAGATCATCCAAGCTCTCATAACACTCCTCCTCCATAAGCGAATGGGTGCAACGCTGGGAAACGTCAGGGTCGCGAGGGCTGAGCCGGCTGCACGCCCTTTTCGACGCCCTGTGCGCCGGTCTCTTCAGCCACGACTCGATCCGCCGGGCCTCCAGGTCCTTTGGGTCCAAATCCCTTCGGCCCGCCCGGCCCGTGACGCCCGCCCGGTCCTGCCACCGAGGCCACGACCGCGACGCCGACAATCACGACCACGGCCAGCATCGCCTCACCGATCCGGTTCAGCCGCTTCGCCGCTTGATTCCAAAGATAGCCCCAGTACAGCGACCAATTCAACACCAGGTGAACCACTGTGGCGGCGATCATCGCCAACCCCACGTAGATATGGGCCGATTTCCAGACCCCTTTCGAGACCCCCAGGATCAGCCATCCGCCCACGGGAGACGCCGGCGGAGGAGCCAACCAGAGCAGAAGACCGCTTAGGCCAACGACCAGAAACGCCAGACTTAAGAGCAACGACGTAAAACCTCGAACGTGAAACCCGGGCATGGATGGACCCTCCTGCAACGCGATGGACACTACCTTGGGAGGTAAACGCCCCGCGGCAGGGAGTTTCTACTCTGACAACGCGGATTTGTCCACGGTGTCGGTCGATTCGGCGCGCGTGTCGGTTTCTTCGACTTGGCCGTCGGACTCGGGGGCGGGCTACTGGGCGCGATGGCGGAGAACGACGGAATCGACCCCGTTGGCCGCGACGTGCAGCGGGACGAGCCAGACGGCGCTGGCGGCCTTGCACAGTCCTTCGGCGCCTTCGCGGCAATAGTAGTAGTCGACGGTCACACGGAGCGTCTCGCGGCCCGACTCGGCGTCGAGCGGAAGCGAAATCTCGAACGAGGGCGAAGGCGGCTTCACGCGACCAGGCTTTCCCAGGGCCGTCGCCCGGACCAGCCCGTTGTCTGGCGCTTCGCCGCTGGCTTCGGCGGACTTGGCCTCAACCAGCTTTCCCGGCGCAACCGCGCGTTCGACCCGGTACGCGAGCGGTGCTTGCGGGTTGATCTTGAAACCGGAAGGAAAGTCGAGGCTCACGGCGAAGCGGATCGCACCGCCCGACGGCTTCACGGTCACTGGGGTGAGCTTCTCTTCGCGCGTGCCGGGGATGACGCGCGTCGCCTCGGGCGCGGTTGAAGCTTTGGGCGGTTGAAGCCCAGCGATGGCGAGCGTCGAGGCCGCCTTGGTGGCCAGATCGATCACTCGAATCGAGTGGTTGTTCGTGTCGGCCACGAACAATTTGCCGGCCGCGGCGCTGATTCCTGCCGGCTCATTGAACTGCGGCGGGTTGTCGCTCGCCCCGGGTTTGCCCGTGCCGGCCAGCGTCTGTGTCGCCCCGCTCGCGGGATCCACGACCTTGATCTTGCTGTTGTAGGTGTCGGCTACGTAGAGCCGGCCTTCCCAGAAGGCCACGCCCAGACAGTGCTGGAGCCGGGCCTGCGGCGCAGGTCCGTCAACGTCGCCGAACGTGAACAGCCGCGCCGACGGCAGATGCGAAGTGCCCACCACGGTCTTGACCTCGCGACGCGGGTCGAACGGAACGGCGCGGATGGAACTCCCCTCGCTGTCGGCCACAAAGAGCCACGTTCCGTCTGAGGTCAGTCCGCTCGGCTGAGCGAACGACGAGAAGCCGGCTTGGTACGCCTGTTTGGGCAGAAGGGCGCCGTCGACGATGTCCTCACGGCCGTTGCCCGCATAGGGGCCGATCGTGCTCCGGTCCAGACGCATCCTCCAGATCTGGTGTGCCCCTGCCATGGCCACGTACAGGTCATTGCCCTGAAGCCAGAGGTCCCACGGGCTGTTCAGCGCGATCTTGGCCGCGGCGGCCATCCGGCCCACCGGCGGCCGCTCGCGACTCTGGCGGCCCGTGCCGGCGATGGTCGTCACGCGTTGGGCCGCCAACTCAACCTTGCGGATCGCATGGTTCTCGGTGTCGGCCACATAGAGCGTGTCGCCCTGGACGGCCATGCCCTGCGGCTGGTTGAACTCGGCGGCGGCGAAATCGCCGTCCCGCATCCCCGCCGATCCGCCGCCGATGACCGAAACCAATGCACCGTCGAGACCGGCCACGACAACCCGGTTGTGGTTGCTATCGGCAATAAACAGCCGCTTGCCGGGCCCATCGGCCAACACCTTGCCCGGAAACCGCAGGGGCGTCGGCTTGGCCTTGTGGGCTTCGAGATCGAACCGCAGCGGCGTTTCGTCCAGCAATTTGTGCTTGCGATAGAAAGGGATCGCCGGCTTGAGGACCGCGTCGACCTGCTCGAAGGTGATTTCGCCGCTGGTGGCCCACACGCCGTAGCCCTCGG
>CAZFKF010000650.1:0-4126 GCA_964518805.1 uncultured Planctomycetaceae bacterium
CGGTGTATCCTACATGCGATCCTCCTTTCCCAAGTTCAACGTAGCGCAAGGACAGCATACGGAATCATCGGAAGACGAAACGAGTTGCGTATACGGTCCCCCGGAACTACCGAGGATCAGGCATCCGAGCAGGTAGGCAAAACAGGCAAGGACAACGGCCTTCTCTTGGCGGCTCATAGACGGTTCTCGCAAACTGATGTCGAGGAGTAGGTTGGGCCAAGCGGAGCGCAGGGCCACCCTACGGCCTTTTCGTCAAGGCAGCGATTGCCAGGCATGTGCCGACAACCAACGTGCTCAGGACAAACCGGTGCCTTGCCAGGATTTCGGACAGCGACAGTCTGAGTTTGTCGGATGCGGAGCATTCCATTCCGAAGTCGACGGCGTCGATCTCGTCCAAATCCGCGTTCTCCCATTCCGGAGGAAGCTGGCCGGCCTCCTTCGCTGCTTTCAACGCCTCACGGAATCGACTCTCGAATTGCGTTCGCGTGTGAAGACAGAAGAATCCACCCGCTGCGATGACCAAGACGGCCACGGCGATTGCGATGACGTAACGGAACATGGGACGACATCTTTCAGCTGCCAAATGTAGGCGCTCGCGCCGAGGATGAGTATGACACGAGGGGCCGGGCTTGCCAATCACCCGAGTTCGCAGGGAACATCGCCCGGCAGTCTCAGCGCCCCGCGTGGCGGCGATAGCGGTAGTAGGCGGCGCAGGAGCCTTCGGCCGAGACCATGGGGGCGCCCAGCGGGCGCTCGGGCGTGCACTGGATGCCGAAGGCCGGGCAGTCGCACGGAAGGCGGTGGCCCTGGAGCACCTCGCCGGCCATGCACTCCTTGGGCTCCTCGGCTGTGATCTGCTGCACGCCGAACCGCGTGCGGGCATCGAACCGGGCGTAGTCCGGGCGCAGTCCCAGCCCGCTTTCGGGGATCTCGCCGATGCCGCGCCACTTGCGCGGCACGGGCTCGAAGACCTTGCGGATCTGCGCGATGGCCAGCGGATTGCCTTCGGGACGCACGGCGCGGGAGTACTGGATCTCGGCCTGGGCGCGGCCCGCTTCAAGCTGGTCGACGCACATTGCGACGCCGTGCAGGATGTCCAGTGGCTCGAAGCCGGTCGCCACGATGGGCACGCGGTAGCGCTCGACGATCGGCCGGTACTCCTCGACGCCCATGACGGCGCAGACGTGCCCCGGGGCCAGGAACGCCTGCACGCGGCAGTTGGGGGCGTCGAGCACGGCGCGCAGGGCGGGCGGCACGAGGACGTGGGAAACGAGCACGGAGAAATTCTCGAGGCGCAAGGCCGCTGCCTGGAGCACCGCCATGGCGTTGGCCGGGGCCGTCGTCTCGAACCCGATGGCGAAGAACACGACCTGGCGTTCAGGGTGCTTGCGGGCCAGGCCGACAGCGTCGATGGGCGAGTAGACGATCCGCACGTCGCCCCCCTCCGACTTGACGCGCAAGAGGTCCTTCTCCGAGCCCGGCACGCGGAGCATGTCGCCGAACGAGCAGAAGACCACGCCCGGCCGGGAGGCGATGGCGATCGCCGCATCGAGGATCTCGATGGGCGTCACGCACACGGGGCAGCCGGGGCCGTGGATCAGGGTCAGCTCAGGCGGCAGCAGCTCATCGAGACCGAAACGCACGATGGCGTGCGTCTGGCCGCCGCAGACCTCCATGATGCTCCACGGCCGGGTCACGCGGCGGCGGATGGCCTCGACCAGCCGCTTGGCGCCTTCGGGATCGCGGTATTCATGGACGAATTTCATCCGCGGCCTCGATCTGCTGGAGGTAGGAAAAGATCTCCTGGGCTTCGGCCTCGTCCACCTGGCTGATGGCGAAGCCGACGTGCACGACCACGTAGTCGCCCAGTTGGGCCTCGGGCGTGTAGGTCAGGCACGTCTCCTTGAGGATGCCCCCGAATTCGACTTTGGCCATGGGCAGACCGTCGCGCTCAAACCGCTCGACGATCTTGCCGGGAATGCCTAGGCACATGGGTTGTTCCTTGTCCTGCAAAGTTGCGATTCTGCCGGCACTACGAAGACGGCAGCGGGCGGCACACGGAGTGTGCCTGTTACGTTCTCGGACGATGGTTGTCGATCTTCTATTCTGTTGAGGGACGCTGCGGAGGTGTCTGGAGCATCTGGGCTGCGACCACCGCTTGCCCCAAGGCGATGCCGCCGTCGTTCGGGGGCACCTGGCGATGGGTGTATACTTGGAATCCGGCTGTCCGAAGCCGCTGGCCGACACGATGGGAAAGCAGGGCGTTCTGAAAGCAACCGCCGGAGAGGACCACGTCGCGGCCGCCCCAGCGCCGCGCGACGGCGCACGCCAGGTCGGCCAGGCCGTTGTGGAACCGGGCGCTGATCCGCGACACCGGCACGCGCGCCGCGCGATCCGCCAAGATCGCTCGCAACGCCGGCTCCCAGTCTGCTACCGTCGCGGCAGGCGCATCCGAGAGGACGAATGGATACGATTCTTCACACGCTTCGTCTGCGGCGAACTCCAAGGCCATGGCCGACTGGCCCTCGAAGGTCACGACCGGCGGCAAGCCGCACAGCGCGGCCACCGCGTCGAAGAGGCGTCCCATGCTGCTGGTGCGCGGAGCAAGCCGCGGCCGGTCCAAGAGTCGCATCAGCCCGCGCAGCTCCTCGGCGGCAAACCAAGCAGCCGCAGACTCGGCAGCCGCATCGCCGATCACCTCGAACAAGAGCCCCAGGGCCGAACGGCGCGGCTCGCGTGCCGCGCGGTCGCCGCCGGGAAGCGGGAATGTCCGCAGGTGGGCCACGCGGCGAAAGCCTGTAGGATGGGTCTCCGACCCGCCCTGAACGGCTTGGAAAGCCGTCCTACCGGCCGGCTCGCCGCCGGGCCGCAATTCGCACTCCAGCGCCTCGCCGCCCCAGACGGTGCCATCGACGCCATAGCCGGTGCCGTCCCATGAAAGCCCGAGCACCGGGCCTGCCAAATGGTGCTCGGCCATGCAGGCCGTCACGTGGGCCTGATGATGTTGCACGGGCACGAGCGGGACTTTCCAGCGGGCAGCGAGGATTTCGGCAGCCCGGGTCGAAGCATAGTCCGGGTGCAGATCGCAGGCCACGGCGTCCGGCGCGACTCGGAAGAAATCGAGCAGGTCGCGAATCGTCCGCTCGTGCAGCTCGGCGCTCGGCACGTTATCCAGGTCGCCCACATGCTGGCTGACAACGACCTGGCTGCCAATCGCCAGTGCCACCGCATTCTTGAGATGCCCACCGGTGGCCAGCACCGTGGGGCCCGGTTGGCCTAATTCGATGGGCAGCGGGGCGTATCCCCGTGCCCGCCGCAGGAGTTGGTGGCCGTCGGGAGTCCTACGGGCCACTGAATCGTCAACGGGGCGCACGATCGGCCGATCGTGGACCAGGAACACGTCGGCGATGGAGCCCAGCCGGGCCAGCGCATCTTCGATCGTCACGGCCATCGGCTCCTCGGACAGGTTCCCGCTCGTGCAGACCACGGCCCGGCCGATGCGATCGACCAGCAGCCAGTGCAGCGGCGTATACGGCAGCATGCAGCCCAGGTACGGATTGCCGGGCGCCACGGCCTCGGCGACGTCGCAGACGGCCCGGTCGTCGCGGCGGCGACGCAGGAGCACGATCGGCGCCTGGGCCGAAGCCAGCGATTGGGCCTCTTCGGCGTCGACCTCGCATCGGGCCCGGATCGCGTCGAGCGACGCGAGCATGACGGCCAGCGGCTTGTCGGGGCGGCATTTGCGGCGTCGCAGGCGTTGGACGGCCTCGCCGTTGGTGGCGTCGACGATGAGTTGAAATCCTCCCAAGCCCTTGAGGGCCAAAATGCCGCCGGCGACGACTGCCGCCGCAGCCGCTTCCAGGGCGCCGGGGCCAACGGCTGTCGGCGTTCCCGCGGCGTCGAGCAGTTCCAGACGCGGCCCGCACGCCGGGCACGCAATGGGCTGGGCGTGGAACCGCCGATCGGCCGGATTGCGGTATTCGGCCTCGCACGCCGGACACATGCGGAAACCGGCCATGGCCGTGCGCGGCCGGTCGTAAGGCAATCCGGCGATGATCGACCACCGCGGCCCGCAGTTCGTGCAGTTCGTGAACGGATACTGATAGCGCCGCTCGCCGGGCGTCGC
>CAZFKF010000651.1:0-4125 GCA_964518805.1 uncultured Planctomycetaceae bacterium
GGAACGGTTCCGCAGAACTACATTTCCGGCGTTAACGGCCCGCAGTGGGGCATGCCGATGTCGGGCACGCCGATCGGTCTGCCCGGCCCGCCGCACGTCCCGCTTGGAGTGCCCGCCGGTTTGCAGCGTCACACGATTGTCAACCACACCAGGGTCCACTTGCCCGAGCCCGAAAACCACGTTCGGATCGACGTCAAGCAGCGGCCGGCCCAGAGCTATCCGCATCCAGCGAATCACGTCCGGATCGTGGAGGGCGTGGAGCGTGGCGGGCCTGCGTACCACCAGCCGCTCTCCTCGTCGCATCAGATGATTGCGGGCGAGGGTGGAGTGGAATCGGGAACTCCTTGCCCGGTGGCCAACGGCCAGAAGAACAGTGATCCTCCAGCACCCGTTGCCTCGGAATGATCCATGGTGTTTACGTTCCGCCGCCTGGCAAACAACCTGATGAACCGCTGGAAGCAAGTTGCCGGCAAAACAGCGATCGTGGCGCTGGTGTGCATGGGGACACACGGCGCGGCATTCGCACAGCAGCCTCCGGTGCATTTTTGGCATCCGGCCGGGCTGCCGCCGGGAGCGATTGGAAGCCAGCAACTCCAGCGTGGCGGTCCCCTGCCGGGCTTCTTCCAGCCAGTCGAGATCAAGGCCCCTCCAGGGGTTCTGATCTCGCTGGCTGAGGAAGGCCGCTTCAGCGAGCCCCAACCGGGGCTGATCCGCGCCGGGTTTCTGGTGGGACAGGTCTATCGTCTGTGCGCATTGAATCTCCCGTTTCAGGCCGGAGTGGAAGTGTATCCAACCATCGAGGTCATCGACCGGCTCTACTCCCCGCGGGGACTGGAAGCACGATTCCCCGTGGCGGTCGAACTGACCCGCGAAGACCTGGAATTGGCCGCGCAAGGCAAGTTCGTGACCCGCGTCATCTACGTCGAAGATCCCAAGGCAGCCCTTCCCGCCCAAAGCAGCGGCGAGCAGAGTTGGTTTGACGTAAAGCCGGGAATGGATCCTCTGGTCGTCGCCGACACGCTGGGCCGGCCTATCGCGATCGTGCGTATGGGCGGACGCGTGCCGGACCAACAGAACGATCCCGGATTCTTGTTTGGCTGCCCGCCCGTAATGAAGTTGCCGCCGCGTGCGACCGAGACGCCGCCGGCGAAAGCCGCTCCGAACACGCCGGAATCCCAGCCGAAATCCGTTCCGCCTGCGGCGAAGAGCCGTTTGGAGGCCGCCCCCCGATGACCCGCACGGCTGTAATTCCCGTAGGGTGGGCATTCGACCCGTCCCGCGCATCCGACCGGATGCCTCGCCTGTGGCGGTTCGTTCTGATTGCACTTTGCACGCTGATCCTTTGCTCGTGCCGTGGGCCGGCTTCGCCACCGATGGCCGGCATGCCCGGCCAGGGCTACCCTGCCCTGCCCCAGCAAGCTTTCACCGGTCCCGGCGGGCCGATGTACGATGCCCAGGGGCAAGCACCGCTCGGACCACCGGGCTGGGAATCGGGAATTCCGCTGCCCTACACCCCCGCTGGACCTTGGGCTCCGCCGGGAATCGCCGGGCCGTGGCCTGCCGACGAATACCTGGCCGATGGCGGCGATCATGGAACCCAGGTGGCCGTTGGCGCCAACCGACAGGTCCGCGGACTGGAGATGGAAGACACCGTCGCCCAGTTTGATACCCTGGATGGACGCACGATCGTCGAGCCGAGCAACCAGGTCGAACTCTACAGCCCGCGATTCCGCTCCGTCCGCCAGGTCGTGGGCGTCAACGAGAGCGACCAGGCGCTCGCCTCCTCGGGAGTCCACCAACCCGTTCGCCTGGTGGCCACCGGCGACGTGGGAGTGACCGGTTCGACCAAGCAGAATCTCCAGACCGTCCGGCAGATCGGGCAGAAGTCCGTCACCATTGCGCGCACTCGCCAGGGCGACGGAGCGATTTCCACGGCCGTCGGTCTGGCGGCTTTCAGCAACGGCTTCAAGCCCTACGAGGACTTGTCCGTTATTCGCACGGGCCAGTTCCAGGGCGCGGAACGGGCTTGGCTGGCCCGCGGCACCACGGCCGCCATCACGTGGTCGGGCAACCAAGCGGTTCAGATCATCCTCGACCGCCAAGCGGCCAGCGCCGTGGTTAGCGACCAGAAGACGGACACGCTGTACAGCGTCGACGAGCCGCCGGCCAATCCGAAGCTGCGGGTCATCAAGGTGGCCTCCACGCCGTTCGCAGAAGTGGGCGACACGGTCGACTTCACGCTCCGCTTCGACAACGTGGGCAACCAGGTGATCGGCAACGTGGTGCTCATGGACAGTCTCACCACCCGGCTGGAATTCGTGCCGGGTTCGGCCCAGAGCAGCCTGCCCGCCAACTTCTCGACACAGCCCAACGAGGGCGGCTCGCTGGTCCTCCGCTGGGAACTCAAGCAGCCGCTGGAGGCTGGAAAAGGCGGCGTGCTGCGATTCACCTGCCGCGTGCGGTAGAGGATGGAGAGCGGACGTCGGAGGGCCGAGGGCCGGCGGAAGCGTTGTGACGCGCAAATTGCGTGACCGCCGTTCTCACGGAATGTGAAGCCGCGACCATTGGACGCGGTGACCTACCCTATCGGCCCCTTCCGCATCTCGCAGACATCTTGCTGGGTCCTCTCCGTCGCGCGATAATAGGGGTGTGCGTTCAGATCCCTTGAGAGGCGTGCGGCGATGCTGTCCGACACGGCTACTGAGGCCGAACAAGTCCAAATCGAAGTCATCCGCAAGATGACCGTTGCCGAGCGAGTTGCCCAGTCCCGGTCGCTCACGGCCCTGGTGATCGGTCTGTCGCGCCGCGCCATTGCCCGCGCCAATCCGCAGCTTTCGCCCCAGGAACTCGACGTGAAGTTCGTGGAACTCCATTATGGCAAGGAATTGGCGCGACGTTTCGCCGAGTACCTCGGATCGAGGCGACCATGACCGCTGCCGACGCGCTGGTTGCGCTGCGAGGGGTGGTTGTCGCGCTGGAGCGACTTGGCGTCCGTCATTATGTGGGTGGGTCGCTGGCCAGTTCCGCGTTCGGCGTGGCAAGGGCCACGTTGGACGCGGACCTTGTTGCCGATTTGCGCCGCGAACATGTCGCTCCGCTGGCCGCGGCCCTGCAGGCGGAGTACTATGTCAGCTCTCCGATGATCGCCGAGGCGATCGTCCGGAAATCCTGCTTCAAAGTCATCCACCTGGCAACCAGCTACAAGGTCGACGTCTTCGTAGTCAAAGACCGCTCGTACGATCGCGTTGCGTTTGAGCGAATGCGCAGGGACGCTTTGGATCCGGCCGATCCGTCGGCCGAGTTCTTCCTCGCCTCGCCGGAGGACACCGTGCTCAACAAACTCGAGTGGTTTCGTCTCGGTGGGGAGGTCTCCGAACGCCAGTGGCGCGACGTCCTGGGCGTGCTTAGAGTCCAGGGCGATCGCTTGGACCGAGGCTACTTGGTCTGCTGGGCCGCGGAGCTAGGTGTCAGAGACCTGTTGGAAAAGGCTTCACAAGAAGCCAGCCGCTGAGCACTGTCCTTCATCCCTTGTCCTTTATCGATTGTCTCTCATCCTCCCATGCCCACCGACTGGATTGCCCAACGCTCCAAGTGTTTCGATAGCTCCGGCATCCGCAAGGTCTTCGACCTCGCAGCCAAACTCACCGACCCGATCAATCTTTCCATCGGACAGCCCGACTTCGACGTCCCGGAAGCGGCCCGGAAGGCGGCGATTGACGCCATCCAGGACCGCAAGAATGGATACGCCCTGACCCAGGGCGTTCCGGAACTGCTGGACCGGCTCAAGGCCCGCGTCGACGCCCAGTACGGCCACGCCGACCGCGACGTGTTCGTCACCAGCGGCACGAGCGGCGGGTTGATGCTGGCCATGCTGACGCTGGTCAACCCCGGCGAGGAAGTCATCGTCTTCGATCCCTGCTTCGTCATGTACGACGCCTTGGCCGGCGTGTGCGGAGCGAAAGTCGTCTACATTGACACCTATCCCGATTTCCGCATCCCGCTGGATCGCGTGGCCGCCGCGATCACGCCGCAGACGAAGGCGATCGTCTTCAACAACCCCACCAATCCGACCGGCGCGGTGGCCGGGCGCGAGGCCGCCGACGTGCTTCGAGAATCCGGCCCCGC
>CAZFKF010000652.1:0-4124 GCA_964518805.1 uncultured Planctomycetaceae bacterium
CGCGCCATGGTACTGTCGCACGAAATCGGTCGCATTGCGGGCGAGGATCCGCCGCAGCCAGGCAAGCCACTCCTGCTGCGATCCGCCGCGGAACCGGTCGAAGTCGCGGTGGGCTTCCAGCAAAGTCTGTTGCACCAGGTCCGAGGCGTCGACCTTCACGCGAAGCCAGCTTTCGACCTGCGCCCGGGCCACGAGGCCCAGGTAGCTCCGGCAGAGTCCGAAGAGGACGTCGCGCGACGCTGCGTCGCCATTGCGGGCCTGGCGAATCAATTCGCTGACGTTCTCCATCAGGCCCCCTCCGCGACGGCCTCGAAGCCGAGGTCGGCGATCATCCGGTAATCCTCCTCCGGCGTCTGCCCCTTGGTGGTCAGGTAATCGCCGACGAAGATCGAGTTGGCAGCATAGAGCCCAAGGGGCTGCAACGAACCGAGGTGCAGCTCGCGCCCGCCAGCGATCCTCAGCTCGGTGCGCGGATTGGCCAATCGCATCAGCGCCAGAACCTTGAGACAGTAGCGCGGGTTCAACGGTGGCGGATTCGCCAAACGTATGCCGGGAATGGGGATGAGGAAGTTGACCGGAAGGGCTTCCACGCTGAGGTCGGCCAGGCGCAGGGCCAAGTCGACCACATCCTCATCATCCTCACCCAGGCCCACGATGCCGCCGGAACAAATCTCCAGGCCCGCCTCGCGCACCGCGCAGAGCGTGTCCAGTCGCTGCTGGTAGCTGTGGGTCGAGCAGATCCGCGGGTAGAATCGCTGGCTGGTATTCAGGTTGTGGTTCACCCGGTCGACCCCGCACTGCTTCAAGCTTACGGCTTGTTCTCGCGTCAACAGTCCCGGCGAGACGCAGATCTTCAGGTCGAAGCTCTGCTTAATGCGGCGAACCGCGTCCGTCACCCGGTCGAGTTCGGCCGGCGTGGGGTTGCGCCCGGAGACGACGATGCAGTACGTCCGCGCGCGGCGGTCGGCCGCGGCTTGGGCTCCGGCGAAGATCACATCCGGATCGACAATGGCGTATCGGGGGATATCCGCCTGGGAGAGACGCGATTGAGAGCAGTACCCGCAATCCTCTCCGCATACCCCGCTCTTGGCGTTGACCAGGAAATTGAGGTGAACCTGATTGCCGAACCAGCGCGATCGAACCCGGTAGGCAGCGGCCAGCACGTGGAGCAGTTCGCCGTCTGAGGATCGGAGGACGTCCAGCCCCTCCGCGGCAGAGAGTCGATGCCCCGCAAGCACCGAGTCGGCAAGCGTGAGCCAGTCGTAGCTGCTTTGGATGGGGGGGTGTCTGTCAGCGGTTCGTGGTGACGGCGCACACGTCATGGCAGGAAGCATGGCCCAAGGGGATGGAGACGGATCGCCTGGGAGAGCCGCGTCCCGCGTTGTGCCAGGGCGATGGCACTCCAAGCGTATGCCGCGGTCGCCAAAGCGACGCGGCACGCCATCTTACCATTCCGTCTGCATCACGAGAATCGCTACGAGAAGGACCGCAGGCGGTGTTATCCGAAGGGAACCGGGCACCCGGCTCGGCTACGCCGAATCGGTGCCCGGCTCCTCTGGTGGTCGATCGCCCCCCCTTACTGCAGCCAGGGCAGCGTCCAATCATCCCCCGACCCGGCCCAGAGACTCCCATCGGGATCGTAGGCCATGTTCCACCCGGACGGAGCGTTATCGATTTTCCGGCGATTGACCCGCTTCTGAGCCGTGTCGGCCACCTGCGCCCTGACGTTCTGGAAGTCGGAGACCTGGAAGACCGTATTGATCTTCGAGGGATCCTTGACATTGAACAAGCGGGCGCGCTGGCTGTCGCCGGCGACGTTGACGCCGACCTCGAGCCAGTCGGCCAAGGCCGCATCCTTGAGGGCGAGGACCGCGCTGGAATCCACCAACTTCGCCGTGTCGTTGGTCTTGTCGCCGTGGACGTCGAAGGTCTGGAACTTCTTGGCGGTGATGGCATAGCCGCCGCTGCCGGTCATCGTGCCCGTGCCGGTCGACAGGCTGCCGGTGAACGTGTCGGCGCCCGACGCGTAGTCGAGAATTCGGGCGACGTCGTTCTTGGCGGCCTCACCCGCGTCGCGCGACTCACCGATCACGGTGTGGAAGCCGTAGGCTTCGGTCGTGTAGCTGGCCGTGCCAGCCTGGAAGCCGGCGGTGGTGATGTCGGCGCCGGAGTTCTGGTACGTGCCGTCGGACATCAGAGCCCGAACCACGGGACTGGTGCTGCCGGCGGCCGTCAACGCTCCGGCCACGAAGGTGTCGACCGGATTCGGACTGACGACGTCCTGCCCGTACAGACGGGCCGTGTCGTTGCCGCCGGCCGCGAGCCCGATCACCTTCTCAAAGCCGTTCGCCCGGTAGAAGTACGACTGCCCGCTCGTGCTGCCGCTCAGGAAGGAGTAATCGGGATAGGCCCAGAAATTGTCGTTCCCGGAGGAGCCGGTCAGCGTCGCCGTGTCGTTGTCGTCGACGCCTGCGGTGTCGGCGACGATGGACCAGCTTTCGACCCGGCCGAAGTTCCGCGCCGTGTTGGCGGCGGTCGGGCCGCCGGAACCGTAGGTCATGACGGATTCCGTCGGGCTGGCGGCGAACTGGTCGTTGCCGATGGAGTCGTAGAACTTCGCCACGCTGGTGCTGCTCTGCGACTGAGCGGTGACCGTCTTGAAGGCGTTGGCCCGCACCGTGTACGATCCGCCAGAGAGCATGCCGTAATTGGCCGTGCTGATAAAGGTGCTCACGCCGCTGGCGCCGGCATCGCTCATCGTGGCCGTTTCGTTCCCCTGCGACCCGTACGCATACACGTTGCGGAAGTTGTTGGCCTGCGCTCGGTACGCGTTGGTGCTGGAGTCGGAGAAGGTGGCGCTCGTCGGCGTGGCCGTGAGCTGGTAGAGACGGCCGGCGGTCGTGTCGTCGTACAGCCGGGCGACGCTTTGCGTCCCGGGGCTCGACAACGTGGCCTTGACGTCCGCGAATCCATAGGCACGGTTGTCGAAATCCACGGAGCTGTTCGTCAGTTCCGCGAAACCGGGCCTGGCGGCGAACGTATCATTGGCCCCGACCGCCGTGTCGGAGAACTCGGCGTGGTCGGTCACGCCCGGTGTGGCCGTGGCATTCGCCTGCACGGTGAGGAAGTTCAAAGCCTGGATGGAGTAGTTCGCCCCGCCCAGATCCCTGAGCGTTACGTTGCGGGGCAGCGCCGTGAGGACGTCTTCGCCGGCGGCCGAATCGGTCAGAAGGGCGATATCGCCGCGGCTGGCGGGCGTACCGCTGCCCGAGCCGGGAAGCGTTCCGTTGGCGATGACGGTGCGGAAGCCCCGGGCCTCCTCGCGATACTTCGTCGGATTCGAGGCATCCGGCACCAAAACCGCCTTGGTGGGCGACGCCGTCAAGACATCGCGTCCCGGCGAATCGTTGAGGTAGACCGTGTCTGCGGTGCCGTTGCTGACCGCCAACTGCGACTCGACATTGCGCGTGGTGAAGCTGAAGTTGGTCCCCTGGTAGAGACCGGTAACGTCGGTCAGTCCGGTGACGTAGGCCCCGGGCACGGCCCAGAGGCGAACGGTCATCGGGCCGGCGTCGCCGTAGAACTCCACGGTGTCGTTGCCGCCCATGCCGTCGAAGATCAGGCCGCCGAGCGCGGTGGCGGCGTCCACGGTCGACACCACGCCGTTGAGCGTGATCTCGTACGAGGTTGTACCGCCAACCGTGTTCACGACGAACTTCAGCGTATCGTCGCCGCCGTTGCCCTGAATCACCGGGTCGTCGTTCTCGATCACGATCCGCGTCTCGGCCGGCTGCACATTGGCCAAGGTGGCGTTGCCGATCTTGACGAAGTAGTCTTCGTCCGCCTCCCATCGGGTGTCGCCGATGATCTGCGTCGCGATCGTCGTCTCGATCTTCTGAACCGCCGGAGTGGCGCGGACGACCGAGAAGTTGTTGTCGCCTTGCTGTCTTCGCCAGACGATGATCGGCGTCGCGGTGCCGGCGATCTGGGGTTCCGTGTTGTACGGGTTCGAGGCGGGATCGAACGAGATGTTGTGCGGCATGCCGCCCGAACCGATCTCGTAGTACACGACCTGCCAGTTGGTCCCGTCGTGCATCTGCCACACGGCACGGTCGCCGAAGATG
>CAZFKF010000653.1:0-4123 GCA_964518805.1 uncultured Planctomycetaceae bacterium
CTCAATGGGGTCGCCTTGGGCGCGTGCCGCCTGTTGACTGCGCGGCGGCACGTAGATCGTCGCCTCGGTGGCAAGCAGCCGCCTGATGTCGCGCCGTATGGCAACTGACAGGTAGCTCGTAACCTTGGCTCGATCACTGAGCCGTTTGATCCGGTTCACGGCCTTCGTCAGCCCGGTGTACCCCGCGCTCATCATGTCGTCGCGCAGGTACGCCAGTTGCGGCGCGACGCCGATCATCCCTTCGACAATCGAGATGACCAGCGGCAGGTTTCCGCCGACCATCCGTTGTCGCGCATCGTGGTCGCCGGCCTTCACTAATGGGAGCAGGGCTTGGTTATCGCTGTCGGCGAGCACCAAGCCGGCTCGGGTTATGTCGGCGGTCAATTCGCTGTTGTACGGATTACTCACAGGTGCGTTCTCCAATGGGGTCGATCCGCCAGGCACAGCGGGTGTGGAATTGGCGGGCCTCGCACGCGATGCGCGTGTAGTCGTAGACGTGGCCCTTCGGATCGAAGATGCGGCCGTGGTCGTAGGCGACCATGTGCCGGAAGCGGAATCCCGCGCCGTCGATCACGCCGCGGCTGGCGGCGAGAATGTCGGCAAAACGTTTCCAGTTGTTGTCGCGGTAGAGGATCGTGTGCGTTTGCTTGCCGTCCGCCGACTCCAGGACGGGAAACAACTCCACGGGCGTCAGCGCGAACCCGCGCCCGAGCGCGACGTGAACTAGCTCCTGAATGTGGAAGCCGCGGCGGCAGGCCGGCTCGGGGAGATTGGGAAAGACGAGTTCGCTGCCGTCGTGGCCAAGTGGTTCCAGTAGCTCTGCCACGGGAACGTCCAAGGCCATTGCGAAGGCCAAGGGCATACACATCCACGGCTCGGGACGCTGTTGCAGTTGCACGGGCGCGCACTCCCAGACAGTTGAGGGTTTGTGGCAGGTTGCGAGAGGGAGCTAGCCGCCCAGGGCTTCGCGGTCTAACTCGTCCAGCAAGGCGTCCACGTCAGGAATCTGACCCCAGGACGGCTTCCAGTAGTCGCGCCAATTCGGCGGCGCGAAAAGCCGGTCGTAGTTCGCTTGGTCGGCCCCGGTGAGAATCCAGATGCCGATGCCAAACGATTCCCAGACAGGCCATTTGCGTTTCTGGGCTTTGGTGAAGCTGTAGTCTTTCTTCGGCCGCTTTACGTCGATCCAGCGCTGGCCCCATTTGGTGTGGGCGACGAACAGGTCGGGAATACCTAGCTGAAAGGCATTGCCGATCATTCGCTCGACGTGCCAGCTTCGGGCCTTGAGGTAAACGATCAAGTCTTGCTGGATGTACCATTCCGGCCCATGTTTCGCGCGGCGGATGCTGCCCATTACATCATCTCCGCAGCACGGACCTTGATCGGGGCGGCACCGCCCTTCTTCTCCGCCCAGTTGTCCATAGCCTCGTACCAGGTCATCCCGATCAATGGCACCTGCGGGCGGAACGACTCCACCGTCTCACGGACCACTTGCGTGATGCTCGGGACAATGCTCGGGTCCGCCACGGTCATCAATTCGTCGTGAACGTTGAGGATTGCTACCTGCAAAGGCGCAATGCCGACCGGCTGCAAGTCCCACAGCCGCCGCTGGACCCGCTTGGTGATCTGGGCACCCGGCGACTGGATTTCGTGGTTTGCGGCGGCCCGCATGTTGGCCGCCTGCATCTGGAAGGCCGCGCCGTAGAGAGCCGAGGCGACCGCACCGCCGGCCGTCTGCACCCGATCGCGCCGCACCACCTTGACCTGGCACTGTTTCCAGTGCTTCGGGATTTTGCGCGCCAGATCGAGTAGAGCCTTGCAGATTTTGTTTTCCAGGGTGAAGTACCGCTTGAAGCCGAGGAAGGTGGCGGCGAAGTCGGCGGGGTTTTCCCAGACGACGGCCGAGCCGATGCCCGCCGGCTGCTTCATGGAGCAGAAGGCGTTGAAGGTCTTGGTACGAGCCTTGAATACGCCGGGGTAATCGGAGCAGAACTTGTCGTAAGCCGCCTTTGCCCGGTCGGCCGGCACGCCCAACTTCTGCACCAACGTGTTCCAATCGCCGCCGTAGATCAGGGCGAACACGCCGCGTTTGCCCTTGTCGTACCAGTCGTTGTCGCTACCTTGGCTGGCGACCACGGCCTCGTAAGACAGGCCCGAAAGAGCCATGCCGAACAGGGCGTGGATCTTCTGCGGGGCTTGCCCGGTTCCCTCGCAGTCTGCACAGACGCCGCCAGTCTTCTTGTTCCTGCCCGTGCCCAGGCACTTGGGGCACGGCCCCTTCGTCACCAGGGCCTTGCGCAGTGCCGGATCGTTATAGACGGCATCCGCCAGCGTCACCTCGAAGGAGTCGAAGTCCCCGCCACACAGGACCATGCCATCCCAGGCCAGCGGGAACATCCGCCGCACCTCCTTGGTGTGCTTGATCCCCTGCGGGTTCAGGCCATCCGCGCCGGCCATGCGGGACGACAATGCCCCAATGACCACGAAACTCGCGTGGAACTTGCCGGCCACCAGCAGTTTTTCGTAGAGTTCCACCTCCTTGGCGGCGAACTTGACGTTCAAGACGGTCTTGGCACGAACGGCGGCTGGGTGTTTGCCGGGTTTCAACACGCCCGTGCCCCCACAGCGGGGACAATTCGGTTCTCCCTGGCACTTGCCGCACGGCTCGTCCGCCGCGATCTCCCAATCCAGGACGGCCTCCAGGTTCGACTTCTTCGTGCTCTCTTCGAGGACCACGGCCTCCATGTCGTCCATTGCGGCCGTGACGTAGGCCCGCACCTCGCCCGGTTTGTTGATGTTCACGGGGCTGGCAGCCACGACTTGTTGTGCTTTGCACAACAACTCCTCGATTCCGGGGCGGTCGATCTGAAAGCCCCGCCACCGGACCACTGGCACCATGCAGGCCAGCGTCGAATCATCGTCGCCCGGTTCGGGGCAGCCGAAGTGCTTGTCGAGGGCGCGCGTATAGATAATGTCGTCGTTGGCGTACTCCCGCGCGTCGGCGCGGGTGGCCCAGTGCTCAATGTGCCGGCGAATCACCCCCGGCCATGCGTATTTCGTCACCTTCTGGCTGTCCTCGTCCGTTTCGATGGCCCAACCCTTCTCGGGACTCGATATGGCCAGGGCCGTGGGGGCGTAGCCCAACTCATAGGGCCGCCAATTGCTGGGCGGCTCCACGTCCCGGAAATGGAACTTGGGCTTGTAGCCCAGGGCGTGTTCGGCCAGGAACTTGAGCCCACCAGCCGGGTTGAATCGCAAGACGACATCCTTGAAGTCGGTGTCGATGTCGCCCCACTTGTCCTTCCGATCGAAGACCTGCCACCGTGGGGCCTCCGCATCGGCCGACTTGGCGAAGTAGATGTTGTCCAGGTGGATGCGGTGCTCCAACTCGTCGGCCAGGGCGTAGGCCAACGCGGTCGGCACCCGTTTGATGCGGATGTCGTCCCGCGCCATCAGCGATTGGAAGGGGCCTTTGCGTGAATGGAGCATGAGATCAAGGGCGGAGGCGGGCTTGACGCATGGCCCTTGCTGCCCTTGCGGCTCCAGCCGGGCGATCTCGTCGATGTGCTGCTCGGGAATCCAGTCCGGGTCGCACAGGCGGAAGATCGTGTAGGTCTTGGAGATGTGGAACCAATCGAAGGCCAGATTGAAGCCGACGACGGTGTGCCGGCAAATCCACTCAACAAGCGCGAGCGTTTCCGATACCGGTCGCCGCCATACCTCGTGCAGGACAATGGGGCCGTCCTCCTCCGCGTACTGCAACAGCACCATCATGCTGTGCAGCCCGCAGGTTTCCGTATCGAGGTACAGTTTCGGTGGGAATTCAGGCATTGTTCGCCTTGCAGAGCAGCCACAACGGGTTAGAACACGTCGTAAGACCAACGTGAGCCGTCACTGCGAATGCCGCGCACGCGGGCCGATGCAATCGGCTGGGTCTGAAGTTGTCCGTTGCTGAATCGCAGGACCATCACCCAGCCCTGCTGAATCACATTCAGCTTCAGGCCAGGGTGACTCCAACGTGCGCTGTGCATGAATTGCCCGACTGTGGGCTGTCGCAACGCCGGGTTCGTGGAAGTGACTTCGGCGATCCCGTATTCGGGGTAATGCACAACCAACTCATAAA
>CAZFKF010000654.1:0-4118 GCA_964518805.1 uncultured Planctomycetaceae bacterium
CATTCTGGCCAGCCTGATGGACGCCCGCGCATCGATCGTCAGCAACAACCTCAACTGGCTGATGAAGACGCTGACGATTATCACCATCGCCATCATGCTGCCGACCCTCGTGGTGAGCCTCTTCTCGATGAACGTGCCGTTCCCCGGACAGCACCATCCCTGGATGTTCTGGGGCATCCTCGGCCTGGCCCTGGCGTCGGTGGGCGTGGTGCGCCTCGTGTGGCGCTGGAAGAAGTGGTAGACTCGGCAGAGTTGGCCGCCATCAGGCTCGATGATGCGGCCCGCAGGCCGAGACCACGGCCGACGTGTCCGGCGGGCGTCGCTTCGCTCCGTCCACTCTACGCCTCTGACGAAGCCGGCGTATTCCGCGGGCGGTCGGGTCAATCGCGAAAGGGCGAAAGCGCGAAGACGGGCGGGATGAGGAGCCACAAACGAAACCCAATTGGCAATCGTTCTGCACCTGCTTTCGCGCTTTCGCGATCCATTGGCCCTACCCTGGCGGCCCCCGGTTGGGAAATGAACACGCCCTTCGTTGACCTCTCTCCCCTTATTCCTTGCACTCCTCTTCCGGAATTCCAGGCGGCTGGAGTGCTGAAAATCCGTCGATCTTCCCCCTGGGCTGTCCAATCGTCGCGTCAGACGCTACAGTGGTCTTCAGAGGTCGCAGCCCTGGAATATCGGAAGCTATTCGGCGAAAAACGGTCGGGCATCTGTCCCGGCCGCTCCAAAAACCTCAGGGGACTTGTCATGATCGACCAGATGCCGGGCGAACCCGCCTCCCCCCGCGCTCCCAAGAGCCAGACGCTTCGCACAATCGAGGCCATCGCGCATGCCAAGGCGATCGGCAAGCGCGTGCAGCTTTCGATCGACGGTAATCCGATCGAAGTGCCGTTGGGGACCACGATCCTGGAAGCCGCCCAGCAGCTCGGCATACGCATTCCCACGTTCTGTTATCACGAGGACCTGTGCCTGGCCGGCGTGTGCCGGATCTGCGTGGTGGAGATCGAAGGACAGCGCACGCTGCAGGCCGCGTGCAGCTATCCGATCACCGTGCCGATCGAGGTCCGCAGCCACTCCGCGAAGGTTCGCCGCGCGCGGCGGCACATCCTGGACTTGATGCTCGCCACGCACTACGGCGAGTGCTACACCTGTGCCCGCAACAACACGTGCGAACTCCAGGCCCTGGCCAAGGAGTACGGAGTCGACTTCTTCCGCTTCGGCCATCTCGGCGCCCCGCGTTTCAGCATCGACCGCTCCAGCCATTCGGTGGTGCGCGACAACAACAAGTGCGTGTTGTGCCGCCGTTGCATCCGCACGTGCATCGACCTGCAGGAAGTGGGCGTGCTGGAGGCCCTCGACCGCGGAAACCGTTCCCGCGTTTCCACGTTCATGGGCAAGCCGCTGGCCGACGTGATCTGCATCAACTGCGGCCAGTGCATCAATCGCTGCCCCACGGGGGCCTTGCGGGCCAACGACACGACGGACGACGTCTGGGCCGCGATCGACGACCCCACCAAGCACGTCGTCATTCAAACTGCTCCCAGCCCCCGCGCGGCCATCGGCGAATGCTTCGGCCAGCCGCCGGGCACGGCGTTCACCTTCGAGCTGAACACCGCCTTGCGGCGCGCCGGGTTCGACAAGGTCTTCGACACCAACTTCGCCGCCGACCTCACGATCATCGAGGAAGGCACCGAGCTTCTGATGCGGCTCAAGCGGGTGCTGGTCGACGGCGATTCCAAGGCCGCCTTGCCGCAGTTCACCAGTTGCTCGCCGGGTTGGGTCAAGTACATCGAACATTTCTATCCCGAGTACCTGCCGCACGTCTCCACGGCCAAGAGCCCGCAGCAGATGTTCGGAGCGCTGATCAAGACCTACTATGCCCAGCTTGCGGGCATCGACCCATGCGACATCGTCACCGTGGCCCTCATGCCTTGCTCGGCCAAGAAGTTCGAGTGCAACCGCCCGGAGATGTGCCAGAGCGGCTACAAGGACGTCGACCACGGCCTGACGACCCGGGAACTGGCCAAGATGATCTGCGAGGCGGGCGTGGACCTGCCCAAAATGCCCCGGAGCGACTTCGACGATCCGTTCGGCACGGCCACCGGCTCGGGCGTGATCTTCGGGGCCACCGGCGGCGTCATGGAAGCCGCCCTGCGCACCGTGCTCGAAATCGTCACCGGGCAGCGGATCGAAAATCTCTTCGATCACGGCGACGTAATCTCGGTGCGCGGCTTCGACGGCGTGCGCTACGCGGAATTCACCGTCGACCGCGTCGGTCCCGTGCCGGACCTGCTCAAGCACGTCGCCGCGGACTGGGAGTGGCTTCGCGGCGCGACGCTCAAGGTGGGCGTGTGTCACGGCACGGCCAACGCCAAGAAGGTGATGGAGAACATCAGGGCCGGCGGCCGCTTCAGCCAGTGCCACTTCATCGAATTCATGGCCTGCCCCGGCGGATGCATCGGCGGCGGCGGTCAGCCGATTCCCACCAGCCCCACGATCCGCGCGGCCCGGGCCAAGGCCATCTACCAAGAGGATGCCTCGTACGACGTGCGCAAGTCGCACGAGAACCCGGCCATCACGACGCTCTATGAGCGTTTCTTGACCGACGGCCCCTGCGGCCACAAGAGCCACCACTTGTTGCACACGCACTACCTGGCCCGCGGGAAATACATCGTCTGATCTCGCCGCGATCGCTTTGAGGTTGCCTCGACTCTCAGAGCGACCAACCCTTGCGATACTCGCTGTGAATGAAGGCATTCAATTCGGGTGCGTTCTTGACCTTCAGGTTGGCGCTGTCCCATTCCAGTCGTCTGCCAGGGGATCGCAGCGCCAAGAGGCCCACCAACAGGATCTCCGTCAGAGGGCCGGCGTAGTCGAAGTTCGAGATGGGCTTGGGGCCGCCCTTGCAGGCCAAGAGCCATTCTTCGTAGTGTCCGGGCGATCGCTTCACGGTTTTGGGCACCTTGGCGGCCTCTTCGTGCAGTTCTGAGGGCAAGAGCTGCGGCTCGCCGCCGTGCGAGCCGTGGTGCATCTTTCCCTTGGTGCCCACGTAGAGCACGCCGTTCTCGTGAAGCCTGCGCCAGCCTTTGGCGCGGGCCATCTCGGGCGGAGTGGGAGGCATGAGGCCGCCCTCGTACCAGGTCAGCGTCACCGGCCCCACCACCCTGGGCACCTACAGCGGCAGCCCGGATGGCTACTACGTCTTCACCGCCGTCCCGGACGGGTTGTACACCATCCAGATTACCTGGGGGGCCAGTTGGTCAGCCACGTCGGCGACCAGCCTGGTCGCTCAGGTCTCCGGCGGGGTCGGAGCGGAAAACCGCAACTTCGGGGCGCTGCCGGCGGCCACCCCCACCTCAACTTCCACCCCGACCGCCACCCCCACCGGCACTTCGGTTCCCCGCTCTATCACTTTCAAGGTGGATGACGACCGGATCAACAAAGGGGATTGCACCAAGTTCCACTGGGTAGTGCTTGGCTCCGTCAAAGGGGTTACGTTTGACGGAGACGCGGTCGCTGTGGCCGGCAGCCAGGAAGAGTGTCCGAGCAAAACCACCAAGTACAGCCTGGTGGTCATTTGGGCGGATAGCACCGTCGAAACAAAAACCATCGAACTGAGGGTCAAGGAACCAACCGCCACCCCCGTTCCTGCGACCCCCGGCGCAGCCACCCCGGCCGTCTCCCCCACCGCCACCTCCGTCACCGGCAGCGGCGTCGCCGTGGCGGTCAACCCCTATCAGGGCCGGGCCGGGGAAGCCTTCGCCTTTGTCGGCTCCGGCTTCAACGCCAGCGAAGCCATTTCGGTGGGGCTGGCCCAGCCGGACGGCAGTGTGATCGGCCTGCCAGCCCAACAGTCCAACAGCGCCGGCAGCTTTGCCTTCTCCTACACCACCAAACCGGGCGACGCGATTGGCCTGTACACCATGATCACCGAGGGGCAGACCAGCCGCCGCCGGGCCAGCGCGGCCTTCATCGTGGATGACGCCGCCACCCCCACCCCGGTCGCCGTGGTCATTAACAGTCACCCGGACGGCTCCATGTCCGGCGGGGTGGTAGCCGGGCCGGAACCGGCGGAAACGCCAGCCCCTACCCCGGACCCGCTTTTATCCAACAATGAC
>CAZFKF010000655.1:0-4116 GCA_964518805.1 uncultured Planctomycetaceae bacterium
CCGGCGGCGCGTGGTCGACGGCGTGGATTTTGAGGTCCGCGCCGGAGAAATCGTAGGCCTTTTGGGTCCGAACGGGGCCGGCAAGACCACCAGCTTCCGCATGACCTGCGGAATGATCGAGCCCGACGCCGGCAAGGTCACACTCAACGGCATCGACGTGACCCACTGGCCCATGTACCGCCGTGCCCGCGAAGGCGGCATGGGCTACCTGGCCCAGGAATCGAGCGTCTTCCGCAAGCTCTCCGTGCAAGACAACCTGCTGGCCGTCATGGAGTTGCTGGGCATGGGCCGCCGCGCCCGCAAGGAACGGTGCAACCAACTCCTCGAACAATTCAACATTTCGCATCTCCGCAAGTCGTTGGCTATCTCGCTCTCGGGCGGCGAGCGGCGCCGGCTGGAAATCGCCCGGGCCCTCGTCTCCAATCCGCAAATCATCCTCCTCGACGAGCCGTTCACGGGCATCGACCCAGTGACCATCAACAGCATTCAGGAGATCATTCGCCGGTTGCGCCAGGAGGGGATCGCCATCCTCATCACCGACCACCAGGTCCGCGAGACGCTGAAGATCACCGATCGCAGTTACGTAATCCGTGCCGGCCAGGTCCTGTGCCACGGCACGCGCGAGGACGTCCTCGGCAATGCCGATGCCCGCCGCTACTACTTCGGCGAGGACATGGACCTCGGGGCGGCGTAATCTCGGAGGACGAAGCCGTGAGAACCTTTCGACGTTCGCTCGCCACGACCGCGGGCGTGACCCTGGCGATCGCCATCGCGGGTGCCGGAGAAGCCAAGGCACAACCGGCCACGGCCTCCAGTGGATGGGGACCGGGCCGAGGCCGAAATCCCGTATAAGGGACAGCGCCACCGGATCGTCGTCGAGAACGGCAAGGCGCAAGTGACGCAGATATCGAAGTCGCAGGCGCACGCCGTGCGCTACCGCCTTTCCTTGCAGCAAGACCGTCCACAGTACTTGTAGTCCCATGGGTTGTGGTCCCCAGCGGCGATCCGTCTGGCGAGACTCCCGTGGAGTAGGCAACGTTCCTAGGAGGAGAATTATGGTCTCTCGAAGACGTTTCCTCGGTCAAGCGGCCGCCGCTGTGGCGGTTGCGGGGGTGGGGGAGGCAGCGTACGGAGCGGACGCCGGTCAAAAGGCCGAGTCCTTACCGGTGGCCCTGATCGGCTGCGGCGGGATGGGCCAGGCGCATCTTCACGCGATGGCCCCGCGCAAAGACCTGCGTATCGCCTACCTTTGCGAGCCCGACGCCAATCGCCTCGCCCAGTCGATGAAATACGTCGAATCGGCGGGACAGAAGGCGGCCAAGGCGGTCAAGGACATGCGCACCGTCTTCGACGACAAGTCGGTCCGGGCCGTCTGGATCGCCACGCCCGACCATTGGCATGCTCCGGCCGCGATCCTGGCTGCCGACGCCGGCAAGCACGTTTACGTCGAGAAGCCTTGCTCGCACAACCTGCGCGAAGGACGGCTGATGATCGAGGCCGCCCGGCGAAACAAGATCGTCATGCAGGTCGGCACGCAGAGCCGCAGCACCGGGCACGTGATCCAGGCCATGAAGCGGCTCCAGGAGGGAGCGATCGGCAAGATCCTAGTGGCCAAGGCGTGGAACAGTCAGCGGCGCGGCAGCATCGGCCACGCCAGGCCGTCGGAGCCGCCCAAGTCGCTCGACTACGACCTCTGGCTCGGCCCGGCCCCGTACGTGCCCTATCAGCTAAACATGCTTCCCGGCATCTGGCGCTGGTGGTATGCCTTCGGCGTGGGCGACATTGGCAACGATGGCGTCCACGACATCGACCTGGCCCGCTGGGGACTGGGCGTGACCGAGCATCCCTCGACCATCACGGCCCTGGGCGGCAAGTACTGCTTCGACGATGACCAACAGTGGCCCGACACCCAGTACGTCGTCTACGAATACCCCGGCGACGGCCAGGTGGGCCACAAGCGGCAATTGATCTTCGAGCAGCGCATATGGTCGCCCTACGTTCAGGAAGGCCTGGAGAACGGCGACGCCTACTATGGCACCGAAGGTATGATGATCCTCGGCAAGTCCGGCGGGTACCACCTCTACGGTCCGCGGAACAAGCTCATCGAGCACGTCAAGGCAGGCAGTCCCGACCTGGTGGCGCACCACGACAACTTCCTCGCCTGCATCCGCAACGGATCGCGGCCCAACGCCGATATTGAAATCAACCACCTCACCACATCCTTGTGCCACTTGGCCAACATCGCCACGCGCGTCGGCCGCGTGATCCGCTTCGACCCCAAGACCGAGACGATCCCCGGCGACGCCGCGGCCGCGGCCCTGCTGCGGCGCGAGTACCGTCCGGGCCACTGGGCCGTACCCCAAGGCGTGTAAGAGGGACGCCTCAACCGAGGCCCAGCGTAGGTTATGCTTCAGCATAACCATTTCGGCACCAGGACTTCGGACCAAGACGACGGCAACGCGGCGTGGCGAAGCATGCCCGAGGGTATGCTGAAGCATATCCTACGGGCCACGGTGCTGGAGCATAACCTACGGCGTTGCGCACCCCTTTTCCTCTCTGGGCCGGTTCGAGTACCATAGGAGCAAATCCCCAGGAGTACGGTTATGAAGATCCGCAAGGCCGTCGTTACCGCCGCCGGACAAAACCAGGACCGCCTGCCGTTGCAGCGGTTCGTCGACCTCGATGGCGTCGAAAAAAGCGCGCTGAGGATCGTTGCCGAGGAGGTGATCGCCGCTGGGATCGAGGAGATCTGCGTGGTGATCCGCGGGGGAAACCAGCGGGTCTATGCCGAGGCGGTCGGTGATTACGCCCGGTCGCTGGTCTTTGTCGAGCAGCCCGAGCCGCGGGGATACGGCGAGGCGTTGTGGCGGGCCAGGGAATTCGTCGGCGACGAGCCTTTCGTTCACCTCGTGAGCGACCACCTGTACATCACCCGGTCGACGCGCCGCTGTGCCCAGCAGTTGGTCGAGGTGGCCAAGGCCGAGCAGTGTTCCGTGACGGCCGTGCAGCCTACGCGCGAAAGCATGTTGCGCTATTACGGGGCGGTCGGCGGCAACCGGGTTACGGGCCGCAACGGGCTCTACCAGATCGATCGGGTGCTGGAGAAGCCCACGCCCACCAAGGCCGAGCAGGAATTGGCCGTGGCCGGGCTCCGCGCCGGCCACTATCTGTGCGTGTTCGGCATGCACGTGTTCACGCCCGCCGTGATGGATCTCTTGGATCGCGAGGCGGCCCGGGTCAACACCTCCGCAAACGGCGAGCCCTTGATGCTGTCGCCGGCCCTGGCCCTCTTGGCACGGCGGGAACGGTATCTGGCGGTGGAACTCGAAGGGACCCGATTCAACATCGGCGTCAAATACGGCATGCTCATGGCCCAGTTGGCCTTGGCCCTCAACGGCAGCGACCGCGACGAAATCCTCACCCGCCTGGTTGAACTGCTGGCCGTGCACGGCCAGGAGGGGGCCTGACGTTTCACGACAGCACGGAAACACTTGTTGACTTCGTTGGACTTTGACACGCAGGATCGGTGAATTTCCAGGGTGGAGCACGCGGGCCCGAGAGCGGCCGGGGCGAGGGGATCTCATGCCTAACGACTTGGTGAGCATCATCACGAGCCAGGACGCGGCGATTCGCAATCGCTCGCTGGACGCCTACTGCCGTCAGGCCAGCGCAGCCAGTCTGCTGGAGGCCGCCGCCGACCTGGACGCCTTCCGCCGCTCAAGCGAGAACCTGTACGAGCGGGTGCGGGCGGTCTTCTTTCTCTGCGCGATCTACCGCTACCACCTGCCGAACAAGCTCCCGCCCGACGCCCGAGCCGCCGTGCCGTACGACGGCTTCGTGCACCTGCTGAACCGCCGCTTCGAGGAGGCGGTCGAGTCGTTCTTGGGAGTGCAGGGGCGCCACGGCCCCAGCGACGCCGTCGCCAGCGCGTTGGCCGCCGCGTACCACGCCCTCGGCTTCCAGACGCTCGCCGACCAGGTGCGGAGGAGCGTCCGCTCGGTCCGCGGCAACCAGTGGATGTTCCGTATGGGCCATCCCTCGGATCACCCGCTGGCCGTCCGCCGCCCATTGATCCATCGGGCCGATCCGGCCGATCCGTTCCCCATTCTGTTCGAG
>CAZFKF010000656.1:0-4113 GCA_964518805.1 uncultured Planctomycetaceae bacterium
TCACCGTCCCCGTGGCCGTGCCCAACTGCCCCTGCTGGTTGAAATGCCCGTCGGTGATCGTGTAGGTGGACAAGTCAATAAGCGCGCCTGGCCCCCTTCCTGTCTCAGTAGAATTAATCTCCCTGACGCAAAATCGGACCTATCCTGTCTTCAAAGGGCACCCACTGACCCCAACCGGCCTTCAGTAGTCGCTCTAAGTCGGTTTTCACCCTGGCCGGCAAGTCGCACGACTCCACCTGCTCCTTGAGCCAAGCCGCGCCCTTGCGCGACATCGGAGCGTTGACGAGCATAAGGTCAGCGCGGACTTTCCCAGTCTCAAGCATATGCGGCAGAAATCGCTCATCTCCTTCCTGCCAAAACGAAACCAAAATCGCGGGACTGCCGTGAGGAGGCGGACGAGCGGTCTGACACGCCAGTGCGTCGGTGCATGAGAGGAGCCTTCCGATGCGGAAATAGCGTTGGCGCACGCGTCGGTCCAGGGAATCAGCATACTCAAGCTCGTCAAGCCCCGCCTGCAAAGCCAACGAAGCGGCACGCTTGGAGCCATAACGACTCGTCTTTGCGTCAATGGAAGCAGCCTTGACTTCCGCTTTGAGCGTTCTTTCGAACAGCGGCCTGATTGTTTTCGGGTCGTAGCGCAGAAGGGCGTTCCACGCGTGCATCGCGATCGGGTCTCGTCTGCCAAGCGTTCGGTCTCTCATCGCAAGTTCAAGGAGATAATCTCGTGCCCGGTCATCCTGGTAACTGTCGATAGCGGCGAGCGCTGCTCCGAAAAAGTCGCCGGGGCAGAAAGACCACTGTCTTAGGACGCGTTCCGCGCCTCGTGACTGCGGAGGCCCGGGCATGCCGGGTCCGGGCCGCAAGAACCGCTCAACCTCCGGTAAGTTCTTCTCAAGAATCAACCAGGCCAGGGCAGTCAGCGTCTTTTGAGTCATGTTGAAACGGGAATAGGACAGCGGAAGTTTGTCTGCGCCGTCCGCGGCAGCCGAGCGAAGCAGCGATTCGAGCAAGTCGCGTTCAACCCCGATTCGTTGCGCCTTTCGCGCCAACTGAAGAGGTTCGTCGATTTTCCATTTGTCACAGTCCGCTTCATCCAAACGATGATTCGTGGAAAGCCTCCGCAATTCGTTCTCCGATTCCTCAAGTTCTTTGCTTAGTTCGCGTACCTTGCCTGAATCGCCGTCGGACTTTGTTTCGTTAGGTCGACCGTGGGCATCGCACTCAATCGCTGCGGCAACCGAGAAACACTCTTTGAGCGTGCATGTGGTCCGGATCGCGTCTTGCGCTGCCACAACGCCGAAACAAAGCGAAATAACGCTGGAAGGTCCGAGGGCTTTCATCGCGATGCCTCCCTTCATCGTCAAGAAAGCGCATTCCACCACTTCTCCGCAGGAATCTCGCGGAGGACATTGGTCCCACAATGAATCGAACCCACTCGATTGTGGTAAACACGTTCTTCGCATTGCGTGGTACCATTGGCAAATCCAACCAACAGTGCCGTCTGCTCAACGTATGAGTCGAAGACATCGGTTCCGCCTAACGTGGGCCCCTGCACGTCGGCGACGAACAACGAATTGCCGTCCACGATGGAATTGACGACGTTGTTAGTGCATGCAGCGGCCCTTGAGTATCCAGCTGCCCAACGTCCGAGGTCACAGAACAGCACGGGCACTTCGATCATGTCAGCGCTAGGCCGAGTGTGGAAGCTCACGGTCTGGTTTGTGGTCGTCGCGAGACCTGCGTCCCACCAGTCGCGAAGTACGTAAGCCGCCCCAGAGTTGGAGACCGAGTCCTGGTCCCGCGAACCGGTGCCGTCGGCGTGCCAAGTTGCCGTCCCAACTTTGCGATAGGAGATCGTGTAGTCATTGGCGCTTGTGAACGCGAGGCGCCATTCGACCTCGTCACCGTGCGTGAAGAGATTATCGTATGCTTCCAAGTATCCCGCACGGCGGAGAACTCCCGCAGGTGCCCCATTTCCCGACGTCGGCTCTTGCGTAAACGGCGATGTGAAGCCGAGTTGCGCCCGCACGCCGAGCAGTTTGTCTGAGTAGGCGTCGGCCGCGAAATTGTCCGACCGCCAACCCGTGAATGCTAGGACTTCATCGACCGTTGGGCCCAACGGATTGTTGTTCATATGCGATAAGATGTGCTGGCTCCCTGCTCCGCCATTCTGCGCGATGCGCAAGAGCGCCCACGCGGCTTCGGGCGATGCGACACGAGCGCGACCATTGGCCGTCGTTGGGAAGCTCACCACTTCATCGATGTGGCCGAGGTTCATCCAGGTAAGGTCGATGTCATTCACAACGTCCTGAACATCCTGCGCGACGAGGAAGTCGACCACGTCCTGGTTCATCTTGCCGCGTGGACCTTGGGCCATGACGATCCTCCCGAAGGAGTTCCCAAGCAAATTCAGGCCCGGCTGGACCTCGAAGTTCCCGCCGTCGTCGCAACCTCTTTCGTCGGCCAGCAAAGCATTGTGATCGACGAACTCCGCGAGTAGCCCGACGCCATGTCGCATCATCGTCGTCCTGGCGTAGGCATAGAAATCCGGATTGTTTCGCGTAGTAGACCTCGGCAGCGCCAGGATCATGTGCATTTCGCCATACGGCGCCTGGACGTAGCCGATCTCAAACGCGTCCTGCCACCATCCGTCCTGTGTCGTGGCTGCATAAGGCACCACTTCCAACCCCGCTCCGTACACGGAAGCGAGGTTCGCTCGCAGCTCTTGGTTGTTCTCCCAGGGATTGGCGCCACTGATCTCCGACACGTACACCGTCGGGTTGGAGGCGTCACCGCTGTCGACGGGCGATTCGTGCGAGAAGGCGATGAACGGAGAGACCTTGACTTGAACCGTGTCGACGGCCAGCAGGTTGGTGCCCATCATATAAAGAGCCTCGATTTGCACCGGCGCGCCGGGATACAGGCCCTCGATGCCAAAGTTGATCTCGCCGTTGCCGTGGAAGATCTCCACGTCGTACGTGCCGGGGTCGGTTCCGAACGTCGCGGTGTCGCCTTCGGTGGGGCCGAGGAGTTCGGTGTCGCCTTGTTGCACAAACAAGTCCGATCCAATCTCGAAGGTGGGGAGGAAGACACGGACACGCTCTTCGGGGACGATCGGCGTCCAATAACCGGCTTCGCCCGGCACTGCCAAGAGCGTGAGCGTTACTGTCAGACCCTCGGGCAACTCCTGGAGTTCCGCGAATCCGAGTTTCGGCATGACCAGAATGCCGATGTCCGTATCGTCGTAAGCATTCACCTCCGTGTCCTCGGCATCGTCGATTCCGTCGCCGTCCAGGTCGCCGCCGGCCCAGTTATCGGGCTTGTGATCGCCGTCATCGTCGTCGGCGTTGGCGAGGATGATCGCCCCGTGGTCCGCAGCCCACTCGTCCTCGTGCGGGTCGTCTTCACTGTCGATACTGTCGTCGCGATTCGTATCCGCGTCCAGATCCGCGGAAATGACGCTAAACACGACGGTGTCCGTTTTCACCACGCTGCTCTGCGAATCGAGTAGTTGCCAGGTCGCCGATTGTCTGCCGGCGCTTACCCCTTCCACGTAGATGTCGGTGGGGAACGGATCGTCAACTGTCGAGCCGGTAATCTCCCACTCGAAAAGACGCTGTGACTGGTTGTCTGCCAGGTCGTCGTCGATCTCATTTCGCAACGGATCCGTCCAGAGACGCAGCCCGCTGGTGCATGTCAGCCGCAGCGTATGGCCCTCCCATCGATCATAGTCCGGCGTCGCGAACTGGAGAACGCTTTGCGTGAGGTCGTCATCCGCAAGCGCGTAAACCGAAGGGTCGCCGTTCCCGTCGACCTCGTCCATGTCAGGCACGTCGTTCGCGTTGTCGTCGTCATTGTTCAGAAGCATGATCTTGCCCGGTTGGCCCGCGTCGTTCTCCACATTCTCCTCTGCTTCGTTGCGTTGGATCGTGAAGTCGTTGTCACTGTCCGTGTCGATATCCCAAATGAGAACGTCGATCGCAACGGTGCTGCCGGCGCTCCCGCCGTGGCCGTCGACCACCGTGTAGTTGAGCGTCGCATTCGATGCGGTGAAACCCTCCAGGGCCGTGAAGTGGATCTGGTTCTCGTCGAACCAGACGTCGCAGTGCTCCG
>CAZFKF010000657.1:0-4113 GCA_964518805.1 uncultured Planctomycetaceae bacterium
GGGTCTGTGGGAGCCCCGGGCGGGAAACCGCCCGGGGCCACCCGGTCCGGAACTGCCCGGAACTGAAAGCCGAGCAACAGGCTTTCTCGCACTCACCCCAGGCCGTGGGCCAGACGCGGCTTGCCAACCTCCCGCCACCAGGCCGCAGCCTCGTCCTCCGTCCACTGGCCGGCACAGGCACATCCGGACAATGCCTTCTCCAGGCTTTCCACGTCCTGGAACCTGTTGGCGGGCAGTTTCGCCAGACAACGCACGATGACCGATTCAAGATCGGACGGCATGGCGGGGTTGACCTCCGCGGGCGGCTTGACCGGATCGCGCCCGTGGGCGGCCATGATGTCCCAAATGTTCTCGCTCACAAAGGGTGGTCGGCCGGTGACGAGGTAATAGGCCACCGCGCCCAGCGAGTAGACGTCGCTACGGGCGTCCAGCTTGTCGTAGGCCTTGATTTGCTCCGGACACATGTACAAGGGCGAGCCGCTGAAGCTGCCCTCCTGAGTCAATCGGGCATCGCCGTCGCGTTTCGCCTGCTCCCGCACCAGGCCGAAATCCAGGAGCTTCGCCACGTCGTAGACCCCGCCCCGCTCGGCGGCGAAGATGTTGGCCGGCTTGATGTCGCGGTGGATCAGCCCCTTGGCGTGCGCCTCGCGGAGGGCCGCGCACACCTGCCGCAGGAAGTGTACCGCTCGCTGCGGCGGAAGGGGGCCATGATACTTGACCAGTTCCTCAAGGCTGAGCCCCGGCAGATACTCCATGGCGTAGTAGAACGTCCCGTCATCCGAGTGCCCGTAGTCGTAGATCTCGACGGTATTCCAATGGGTCAGCCTGGCGGTGGCCTGGACTTCGCGCTCGAAGCGTGCCAGGGCCAGGGCGTCGGCGGCCTTGCCCGGCTTGATGAGCTTGACGGCGCAGGGCCGTTTCAGCAGTTGGTGTTCGGCCCGGTAGACCTCGCCCATCCCTCCCACCCCGAGTTTCGTCTTTAGAACATATTGTCCAAGCTGTTTCGCCTTGAATGCCTCGCGCCGCACGGCGTTGACGGTATAGGCCCCGAAAGCCGCCACCAAGACCGCCACGAAGGGCACCGGGATGGGCGTCCCCATCTTGTCCGCCTGCAAGGCGGCCTCCAGCCCGGGAACCTGCCAGCGGAGCCAGAAGAGCAGTGCGTAAGGCAAGCAAGCGGTGGGGAGCAACGTCGCCAAGGCCCTCTGCCAGGTGTTGGGCATGAGAATGCCATAGGTCAAGATCAGCACGGCCCAACTGGAAAGATAGGCATGCTCGGCGCCAACCACGGATACGGAGTCCCCGTCGCGTGCGAAGGCGGCGAGCCGGGTTCCCATCATCAACAGCAGTTGCACGAGTAGAATCCCGAAAAGGACCGCCTCGAACCAGCGCAATTGGATCAGCGAAAACGGCTTCTCGCTTCTCAGGGAGTAGAACCCGGCCACAAAGGCGATGACAATCAGTGCGCGAAGTCCGATCAGCGGGGCGTACTCAGAGAACAGATTTGCGATGAAGGCCAGCGCCAGCACGATCGAGAGGACGAGCGTCACGGCCTGCAAACGGCTGCGCAGCAAGCTGGCCGTTTCGTGGGAGAACTGAGGTCGCGCGCCCTCGACGAAACCCATCCTGGGCCGCGAAACGTCCACGCTTGGCTGGCGATAAGGTTCGGACGGCGGATGGGGGGCAATCTCGACGGTCGGTCCAATCGGATGGGATGGGTTCATGTCCGGTCTCGTGGGGCAAGGCGATCTGGCAGTGCACGCTTTTTCAGGATACCGATCCTCCCGGCACTTGGGCAACCTCCTTGCGTCCGATCTTGCGGCGGGAGTCGTCGCGATTGGACGCCGTCGCGGGCCGCTCGCTTGCCACAGATACCCGCGTCAGGCGGCCGATCCGCCGAATCCGCATGGCATTTTGCGTTCTGGGGTTCTCGCGAAACAGAGTGCCATCCAGTTCCATATCGCCGGACGCAACTGGGGATTCTCTTGTCGCAAGCCCTCCGGACGGTGGACTTCCTTGGCGGATTTGTGGGACTGCACCTCACCGGGATGGCCGGGCTGCCAATCTGCGTCTTCCTGCCGACGCACCTCATGCTGCGGAGGGTCTTCACGATTGACCCGTCCCGGCCACGAAAATACAATCCTCCCAGGTATTAGCCGTCAATCGCTCGGAGCACGCGCCATGGGGTGCCCTACCTGTCTGCACGGACAATGTACGGGACGTTGCCAGAAGAACGACAAGGGCAAGAAGAAACGGAAGAAGAAGCACAAGGACAAGAAAGGCAAGGGCAAGAAGGACAAGAAGAAGTGAGGTCGTTGTGGGAGGCGGCGGGTTCGACGGGCAACCGCGCTGCGTCAGTTGTCTGGGGCGTTTTTGGGCTCGACGACGGGCAGGTTCACCACGATCCGAGTCCCGCGGCCGGGCGCGCTCTCCACCGAGGCGTCCCCTCCGTGGAGCTTCGCCCGCTCGCGGATCCCCTCCAAGCCAAACCCGGTCGTTGTCGTCCCGGGCGCGAACCCGATGCCCCAATCGCGGATTTCAAGCCGAATCGTCTGCCCGATTTGGGTCAAGGCAATCCGCGCCCGATCGCTCGTGCTGTGCTTCTGGGCGTTGTTCACACCTTCCTGGACGATCCGCAACAGGGCGTTTTCCAGCGTCGGCTCCAGCCTGCCGAACTGGACGTCGCTGTGGAATTCGATCTCGAGCCCGGCGCGGTTCCGAGCGTCCGCGGCGAAACGCGCAATCGCGGTCACGACGCCCTCGTCGTCCAGGATCGGCGGCCTGAGGCCGCCAATGAGACGCCGCGTCTCGATCAGGGCCTCTGCGAGGAGCCGCTGGCCGTCGGAATATGTCTTGGCCGCCTCCTCGGGCTGGTTGGTCTTCAGGTGCTCGTATGCGGAGAAGTTCATTCTTGCCGCGGCGATCTGCTGGGCGAGCCCGTCGTGGATCTCGTAGCTGACCAATTGCCGCTGTCGATCGACGGACTCCAATAATCGGCGGAGCGCCTCCTCCGCCCTCCGCCGCTGCTCGACCTCGGCGCTCAGTCGAGTGTTGGCGTCGACCAACTCCTCGGTCCGCTCCGCGACGAGTTGCTCCAATTGTTCCCGATGGCGGCGCAGCTCCGCCTCCATGGTCTGACGTTGGAGGATGCGCCACATGCCCTCCATCATCAGGGTCAATTGCCGCACATCCGAGTCGTCGTAATCGTCGTCCTTGTTCCCGACCCCCGCCACGACCACGATTCGGTCGCCGTCCACGACCGGAACGTTCATGTGGCGATACAGGGGAACGTGTCCTTCCGGCAGGCCTTTCTTCCAGGGGTTAGGGGCACGGTAGTCGTTCGTGATGATCGCCCGGCGCTGACGCACGGCCTCGCCCCACAGCCCCGTGGTCTCCGTGGGATAGACCATCGGCATGTCGGGGACTCGACAGATCTTCAGGGCCCCCTTCGACCACGTGTACATGGTGAGGACCGTCTCGTCTTCGTTCATGAAGGCGATGTAGCCGATCTTGCTTCGCGTTAGTGCGACGCCTTCTTCGAGGGCGAAGTCGGCAATCTCGCGGAGCGAAGCCTCGCTCATGTGGCTCAGTTGGAGGAGGGCTTCCAGACGCCGCTCGTTGAGCTGCAATTCGTCGAAGGTCCGCACGTCCTCGCTATTCATAGCAAGCCCCTCGGCACGAAAAGCGGCTTTCTATCGAGGCCTGCGCAAACAAGGAGCGATGCCGGCCGACGGTAGACCGGGGAACAAGGAAGGGAAACCTTGCAGCACGACCAATATCATTGCAGGCGTTTATGCATCCGCATCGCCCCGCGAGTTCTCGCCAGAACGGCAAGCACTGCACGCGCGGGAAGCGGACTCTCTCGAGAGGCCGCGTTTCGGCCCGACTCGAAGCACCAAGGAATTGCAGAGAAGAGTCGTATCAGCGTCGGGCCGGAACTCTTGCCCTCTAAGGTAAGCTTACCGCAGATTAGACGCGTGGCAATACCTTTGTCGAGTGGGAGAGCGGGTGGATTCTCTCAGGCTCCAATTGGCAGGGGCAATATCGGGTTCAAGGCGGTGGCGCCAGTCGTGAGTCCGGCTTTCTTCGTAGCGAAGAGTTCACGGCGTCCCG
>CAZFKF010000658.1:0-4103 GCA_964518805.1 uncultured Planctomycetaceae bacterium
CTTCGCCTACCAGAACATGGGCGGGCTGCTCGGGGTGGTCGGAATGGACGGCCCGTGGGACATCAAGCGAGTGCTCGGCACCGTGCCCGTCAACCCCGACGGCTCGGCCAAGTTCCGCATCCCCGCCAACGTGCCGATCTCCCTCCAGCCGCTGGACGACGAGGGCAAGGCCCTTCAACTGATGCGCACCTGGATGACCGCCATGCCCGGCGAGGTGGTCCAGTGCTCGGGCTGCCACGAACCGCAGAACACTGCGGCGCCGCGGCAATCGTCCATGGCCGCCAACCTCGCCCCGGACAGGATCCAGCCGTGGCGCGGCCCCTTGCGCGGTTTCAGCTACCAGCGCGAAGTCCAGCCGGTGATCGACAAGTACTGCGTCGGTTGCCACAACGGCCAGCCGCGGCCCGACGGCGGCAAGATCGCCGACCTCCGCGGAGTGAAACTGACCGATTGGTCGTCGGTCACGCCGGGCAATGGCGGCGGCCACGCGGGCAAGTTCTCGGTGGGCTACGCCGAATTGCACCGCTACGTGCGCCGCCCCGGCATCGAGAGCGATTTCCACATGCTCGAACCGATGGAGTTCCACGCCGATACCACGCAGTTGGTCCAAATGCTGCAAAAAGGGCACTACAACGTGAAACTCGACGCCGAGGCATGGGACCGGCTCATTACGTGGATCGACCTGAATTGCCCCTACCACGGCACCTGGGGCGAAGAGATCGATCATCCCGGCCGGCAGCGCGAGCGCCGCCGCGACCTGTTGAGGCTCTACGCCAACGTCGAGGACGACGCCGAGGCGGTTCCCGGGCCGGCCGCCGCACCGATCGTACCCGTGAAAACGGAGCCGCTCGCTTCGGCCGGGCCTCGCTCGTTGGAATGCCCCGGCTGGCCTTTCGACGCGGCCGAGGCCAGGCGACGCCAGGCAGCAGCCGGGCCGGCCACGCGCAAGCGAATCGACCTCGGCAAAGGCGTGTCGCTCGATCTGGTCCTCGTGCCAGCCGGCGAGTTCGTCATGGGCAGCGCCGCCGGAGCGGCCGACGAACGGCCACTGGCGCGCGTCCGTATCGAGAAGCCCTTCTGGATGGCTGCCAAGGAAGTGACCAACCAGATGTACAGCCTCTTCGACCCCAAGCATGACAGCCGCATCGAGGATAAGAACGCCTACCAATTCGGCATCCACGGCTATCCGATGAATCGTCCGGAGCAACCGGTCGTGCGGGTCACCTGGCTCGAATCGGTCGCTTTCTGTCGTTGGCTTTCGCAGAAGACCGGGCTGAGGATCGGTTTGCCGAGCGAGGCCGAATGGGAGTACGCCTGCCGCGCCGGGACAGCCACGCCGATGTACTACGGCGATCTGAACACCGATTTCTCGAAGTCCGCCAACCTGGCGGACGCCAAGCTCACGGAGTTTGCCAGCGATCCGTACACGGTCGACACGCCGCTCAAGAACCCCACCAAGTACGACGATTGGCTTCCCAAGGACGCCCGATTCAACGACGGCGCCCTTTTGACCGTCGCCCCTGGGCGTTACTCCCCGAATGCATGGGGCTTGTACGACATGCACGGCAACGCCGCCGAATGGACGCGATCCACGTGGCGGCCCTATCCCTATCGCGACGAGCCCGTGGCAGACTCCCCATCCAATTCGGGCCGCAAAGTGGTGCGTGGCGGTTCGTGGCGTGACTTGCCCCGTGACTCGACGTCGGGCTACCGGCTGAGCTACCTGTCCTATCAGCGAGTCTACAACGTCGGCTTCCGCATTATCGCGTCCTGCGACGCTCCTGCCGCCCCCGACAAAGTGGCTGGGAGATGATGCGATTGACTTCGGCGCGGGCTAGCACGCTGTGTTCTTCCTTGTGCGACCAGATTCTCCGGCGGCGCTAGCCCGCAGCCCGCCCCCGGCCAACGCCAACCACCCGACAATGAAGGAAACTCCCCCGAACGGAACGACGAACATGAAGGGCTTCAGCTCCGTGGCGATCCAGGCGTAGATGCCCCCGGAGAACAGAACAATGCCCAGAGTCATGGCCCAGCCAGCCGTATGGAACCAAGGGTTCCGAACCTGCATACTCAAGAGGCCGACCAGGACCAGCCCGATGGCGTGGAACATCTGATACTCCACCGCCGTGTGGAACGCCTCGATCCGCACGGGAGCAAGATGTGATTTCAGAACGTGTGCCCCGATCGCCCCCAGCCCGACGCCCAGGGCCGCCAGAACACCGCCGAGGGCGACAAACGACTTTGCAGGCATCCTGGTTTCTCCCGCCACGAAACGTCGCCGTCAAACGTGAAAGACCCCTTCCGGCCAGAAGGCGAATCTGCATGTATCTTCCCCCGATCACAGCCCCGAGGCAAGAGCCTCACGGATGGGGGACGGTTTGGCTACCGGGCCGGTGTGGAGGAGCTTCTTGAGGTCTTCGATTGTCGCCGCGGACTTTGACGCCTTGGCCAGGTTCTTCGATTCGCGCGGATCGGCCTGCAGGTCGTACAGTTCCGCGCCGCGCCGGCCTTCGTCCCATTCCGTGTAACACCAGCGCTCGGTGCGTACCGAGCGGCCCAGCCAGTCTTCGCGGGCCGCGAACGTGAAGGCCGGTCGGTCCCAGGCCGCGTGGGGTTCGTTGAGCAGCGGACGGAGGCTCTTGCCTTCCAGACCCGGCGGGATGCCGACGCCGCACAAGTCGGCTAGCGTGGGGTAGAGGTCGATGAATTCGACGGTCCGCGGGCAGCCTTGGCCACTGGCCTTCGCACGGGGGTCGACAATTACCAGCGGTGCCCGGGCCGAGACGTCGAACAGTGTGCCCTTGGCCCACATTCCTTTTTCGCCCAAGTGCCAGCCATGGTCGCCCCACAGCACGATCACCGTGTTCTGACGCAGCGCGAGCCGCTCCAGGGCGTCCAACACGCGGCCGAGTTGCTCGTCCATGAACGTGATGCAGGCGTAGTACGCGGCGATCGCCGCCCGGGCCCGCTCGGGCGTCGGCCGCTCCTCGAAGAACAGATCCAGGTTTTGCCGCAGCGCATAGCGCGGCACAGAGTCATCGGCCGTGGGCGTGGGGGCGAAATCCGGCGGCAAGGGCATTTTCTCTGGAGGGTAGAGGTCGAAGAACCGCTTCGGCGCCACCAGCGGCACGTGCGGCTTGTAGAATCCCAGGCCCAGGAAGAACGGCTTCTTCGACGCCGCCCATTGCGACAACAAGTCGACCGCCCGCTTGGAGTTTGCTACGTCCGCAGTCCACTCATAGGCCCGCGGCTTGGCGTCCGCGTCCTGCTCCTCGGCCCTTGTCACCGGACCGAACACGTTGGCCCAGGTCCGCAGGCTCTTGACCCAGCCGGTGGGCGGAGGCGCCAGCGTGCGGTACGGTTCCCATCGGGTCAGGTCGGCCAGCATGCGGGCGTGGATCTCCTGGCTTTTGCGCACCCATTTCTCGCCTGCGCTCCAGTCGGGCGGGTATTCGTCGCCGGGCACTTCCTCATGGACCCAGTTCCTCATCAGGTCCTTGTCGAAGTGGAAGATCTTTCCCAGCAGGCTCACCTCGTAGCCGTGGTTGCGGAAATGCTGCGGCAGCGTGACCCAATCGGTTTCCAGAAGCGCCGGGTATGAGAAATCGATCACTTTGTTCGTCGTCGGATAGCGCCCCAACAGCAGCGAGGCCCGCGACGGGTTGCACAACGGGAACTGGCAGTAGGCGCGGTCGAACCGCACGCCGCTTCGGGCCAGGCGGTCGAGGTTGGGCGTGCGGACCACGGCATCGCCGTAGCAGCCGATCCGCGTGTTCAGGTCGTCGACGGCGATGAAGAGCACGTTTGGCCGCTTGGGGGTCTCTGCCACCTGTTCCGCCGCGTTCGCGGCGGGGGTCAGTAACGCAGCGATCAAGCAAGACGTCAGCGAGCGATTCATTGGTCGATCCCTCCTCGTTGTGCTTTCGACGGCTCCGCGCAGTGACAACGCCCTTGCGACCCTTTCCCGCAGGGCGACCGTCCGACGCTCCTGTGGTTGGCGGCGGCGACGTGAAACAGCAAGCAGTATAACTCCGAAAGCCCGCGACAGGGACTGTTGCATGCCCATTGGGATGAGTCATAATGGGTCTCGCACAATGGAGCTC
>CAZFKF010000659.1:0-4101 GCA_964518805.1 uncultured Planctomycetaceae bacterium
GTGAGTTCTCCGTGCTGACGGCCGTTCACGTCGGCGGAGTCATTGACAGCAATCGCATTGCGGGAGCCGTGGGCGCGGCGCCTTCGATGGACTTGGAATATCTCGAACGCATCGGGTGCACCGAGCGGCTTCCCGCATGGCGCGAGATCTGCCACTCGGTGCAACGGGAAGGAGCATGTGTGTGAACGAGCGGATCCTGTGCGTGGATGACGATCCCAACATTCTCCAGGCGTACCAGCGGGCGCTGCGCAAGCAGTTCCACCTCGAGCCGGCCCTGGGAGGCGAAGAAGCCCTTGCAGCCATCCGCGAGCAAGGACCGTATGCCGTCGTGGTGTCCGACATGCGCATGCCGGGCATGGACGGGGTCGAATTGCTCTCCCTGGTCCGCCAACTCGCCCCGGACACCGTGCGCATGATGCTCACCGGCAACGCCGATCAGCAGACTGCCATCGACGCGGTCAACGAGGGGTGCATCTTCCGCTTCCTGACCAAGCCCTGTCCGCCCGAAAACTTCGCCAAGGCACTTCGCGCGGCCATCGAACAACACCGCCTGATCACCGCGGAACGGGAACTGCTGACCAAGACCCTGGGCGGCACGATCAAGGTCCTCACCGACGTGCTCGGGCTGGTCAATCCGATCGCCTTCGGCCGCGCCAGCCGCGTCCATCGCCTGGCGGTGCGATTGAGCAAGGAGCTGGGCGCCGAGAAGGCCTGGCTCGTCGAGATTGCCTCCCTGCTCTGCCAGATCGGCTGTATCTCCGTTCCCGAGGAAACGCTGAACAAGGTCTACAAACGCGAAGGGCTTTCCGACGCGGAGGTCAGGGCCCTCGAAGGCCAGTCGGAAATCGGCCGCGATCTCTTGCGGCGCATCCCCCGGCTGGAAGAAGCGGCCGACATCGTCGCCTATCAGGACAAACTCTACGATGGACGCGGGATGCCCGCCGATGGCATCCGCGGACAACAAATCCCTCTGGGCAGCCGGATCCTCAAGCTCGCGCTCGACTGGGATACACTGATCTCCAGCGGGATGGACGAGGCGATGGCCATCGCCCAAATCAACGATCGTGAAGGCTGGTACGACCCCGACGTCGTCGAAGCCTTGCGCCGCGCGCTGAACATTAAGAGCGTCCACGTGCTGCGCCACGTGCGCGTCCACGAGATGATCGACGGCGCCGTCCTGGCCGACGACGTGCGATCGATCCGCGGCACGCTGCTGTGTGCCCGCGGGCAAGAGATCACCCCGTCGATGCGGGCTCGACTCAAGAGCTACGTTGCCAACGTCGGGGTCCAAGGGCCGATCGGCATCTTCGTACCCGCCGAAACAGCTTCGCACGTGCCCAGTGCAGACCGGCATGCGAATCGCGGATCGCCCAAATCGTCCGAGGAACCCAATTGGGCTGACCTCTGTGCTTCGGACAACGACCTCAGGCATCTGCTGGACCCGGACCCGAATGGGGCGTCATTCTAGACGCCGCCGGTTGCCCAAAACCAGCGGCCACGGGAATGCCCGCGGATCGGTGGAGACCGGCTGGGGCGCCTACTCGTATTGCAGGGCCTCGGTGAGGTTCAATCGCGCGGCCCGTTCGGCGGGGAGCCAGGCCGCGGTCAGGACCATGGCGAAGGAACCCAGGAAGCTTCCGACGAGCAGCATCGGGTGAACCTGGAACTCCACCGGATGGCCGATGGCCGACATGGTGGCCACGTTGATCAGGTAGGCCAGTCCAAGGCCCACCAGCGTGCCCGGCCCAAGCCCCGCGCTGCCGAGAATCACCGCCTGCGAGAGGATCGTCTTGCGGATCTGGCGGCGGGTCATGGCCACGACGCGCAGCAGGCCCAGTTCGCGGGTCTGTTCGAGCACGTTCATCGTGAGCGTGTTGAACACGCCGAAACCGGCCACCACGAATCCCAGGATGAGAATCCCCCAGAGGCACGCATTGATCTGGACCATCGTGCCGTCGATCAGGCGGGTGATGTCGGCCGACGAGTGCAGGAGCACGCCGTGCTTGTCGCAGAGCGTTTGGAGTTCCGCCTGGACCTGGTCAAGAGCCTGCGGATTGGCCCGGATGATGTAGCCGTCAACCCCTTCCACGCCGAGCCAGTCCTTGGCCACCGGGCGGGCCATGTAGACCCCCAGCCCGCCCACCAGGTAGTCGTTGGCCAGGCCCGCGATGCGGAACGGCTGGAGCCCTTTGCGGGTCTCGATGGGGATGGAGTCGCCAAGCTTGAGCCCGATCCGCTGGGCGAGCACGGTGCCGATGACGACCTCGCCGGCCAGCAAGTCGTCGCGCACGCGTCCGGGGTCCCCGCCCTTGAGATCGAAATAGACCTGGTCGTCGCTGGTGAACTCGCGCACGATGATCACCACGGGCTGATCGGCCGCCTTGCCGGTGACGAAGCGGATCGTGTCCAGCGTGGCGATGTCGGGCACCTGGCGGAGGTCGCCGCCGAGGGCTTCGGGCAGGTCGGCCGAGAGTCCGGTGGCCATGTCGGGCATCATGGCGCGGATGAAGAAGTCGCCCACGATCGCCCGGCGGTACCAGTCCTCGACGTTCTTGATGTTGTCGAGAATCGAACTGGCGATAGCCACGCCCGTGCTGGCGGCCACGAACAACACGCCCACCGTGAGCACGGACCGCGTGCGGTGGCGGGGGATGTGGCGATGGGCCAGGCGGACCTCGACCTGCGTGCGCAGCGGGATCACGCGACCGATCAGGCCCAACAGACCTTCGAGCACGGCGGGAATCATCAGCACGAAGCCCACCAGCAGCACCACGCCCGCCAGAATTCCGGCAGTCGTCGGCACCCAGCCGACCACCGAGGCGGCAATCACCGCGCCGCCGGCGACCGAGACGAGGATCCCCGTCAAACCGATGCTGTGCGACGATCGGGCCGCATCCTCGCGGATCATGCCGTCGATCCCTTCCAGGGGCGACAGCCGGCCCGCCCGGCGCGCCGGAATCCAGGCCCCGGCAAGCGAAATCCCAAGTCCCAAGGCCACGGCAAGCAGGAACGGGGTGGGCGTGATGTTGATCACGGGAAGCGAAGTCATGAGGACCTTGTCCAGCGCGCTGGTCAGGAGTCGAGCCCCGGCCAGCCCGACCACGATCCCCACGAGCGTGCCCACCGCTCCCATGATCAGGCTTTCGCCGATAAGCAGCCGGACGACCTGGCGGCGGGTCGCCCCGATCGCTCTCAGGATGGACAGTTGCCGCCGCCGCTCGGTGACGTTCATCAGGAAGGTATTAAGAATGATGAACGTGGCCAGCAGGAGCGAAAACGACGTGGCCAAGAGCAGCCCGTGATTGGTCGCCTTGAGCGTCTGGTCGACCAGGTGCGTCTGCGCGGCCGGAGGGGCCACGCCGACTCCGGTGGGCAGTCGCTTTCCGATCTCGGCCATGACCGCGGCGTCGTTGGCGTTGTCGCCGAGAACGACTTGGATCTTATCGACCTCGCCCCGGGCGCCGAAGTTGCGCTGTGCCGCCGGGAGCGGAACGAACACCAACCCGCCCATGTAGACCGCACCCGCCCCGCGGGCCCGCAGCAGGCCGATCACCGGCACCTCCCACAGCCCGCGCCGCGTGAGGAGCTTGATCTCGTCGTTGACCGCGATGCCCATGGTTCGGGCGAAGTTGGCCTCGAGCAGGGCCCCGCTGGGATCGGTGAAGAACCGGCCTTCGGCCAGTTCGTACTCGCGCACGGCCTCGTCGCGCGCGGGATCGATGCCCAGGGCCATCAACTTCACCTTGCGGCCCTTGAGGTGCATGATCGTGGGCCGCTGAAGCATGGGCGCAACCGCCTTGACGCCCGGCACGCCCTCCGCCTTCTCGACCACGCTTTCGGAGAAGCTGCCGCCGCCGTCGGCGGTGATTTCCAACGACGCGCGCCCGGTCACCGCGGCGAACATCTCACGGTAGGCGAGCCGGGTCGTCGACGTGGCGATGCTGATCGACACGACCGTGGCCACGCCGATCACGATGCTCAACAACGTGAGCAGCGCACGGCCCGGACGACTGAGAATTCCGCGTAGACTGACTCTCCAGAGCACCACGATCGAATGAACTTTCTATGCGGAAGATGATCCGAGAAGGGGATGTACGCTCG
>CAZFKF010000660.1:0-4091 GCA_964518805.1 uncultured Planctomycetaceae bacterium
TGAGATCCTTAGCGGTCTCCGGCGAGGTCAGTCCCTGGGAAGCCCCATCGCTTTGGTTGTACGAAACAGGGACGTAAAAATAGAGCGGATGGAGGATCTAGAACGCCCCAGGCCAGGGCACGCCGACCTCAGCGGGGCGATGAAGTACCTGGCGCCGATCCGTGCCATCCTCGAGCGGTCCAGCGCCCGGGAAACCGCGGCTCGGGTGGCTGCCGGCGCATTGGCCAAGCAACTCTTGGACCCTTTCGGCATTGTCACTTTCGCGTACGTGGCCGAGGTGGGGCCGATCCGCGTGGAGCCCCTCGCAGCCCCACTGGCCCAGCAGCGGGTGGCCCGTGATGCAAGCGCCCTCTACACGCTCAATCCCGAGCAGGACGAGGCGATCAAGTCGTTGGTCGACACGTGTCAGAAGCAGGGCGATACGTTGGGCGGAGTTGTGGAGATTCGGGTCGAAGGGGTGCCCTTTGGCTTGGGCTCGCACGCGCAATGGGACAAGAAACTCGACGGTTTGCTGGCCCAGGCCGTGATGTCGGTGCAAGCCATCAAGGGGGTGGAGATTGGGCTGGGCTTCGAGGCGGCGCGGCGGCGCGGTTCCGAGGTTCACGATCCGATCCACCATGACCCGGCCCGAGCATCGACGCCCACGCTGGGCTACGTTCGCCCCACGAATCACGCCGGCGGACTGGAAGGCGGCATGACCAATTCCCAGCCGATCGTGATCCGCGCGGCCATGAAGCCGATCAGCACGCTGGCACGCCCCTTGGAATCCGTCAATCTTCGGACCAAGAAGTCCGAGGCAGCGGCCTACGAGCGAAGTGATGTGTGCGCGGTGTCCGCGGCTTCCGTAATCCTGGAGAACGTGGTGGCGATGGAAGTCGCCCGGGCCATGGTCGACAAGTTCGGCGGCGACAGCCTTGCCGAAATGCAGGCGCGATGGAAACTGTTTCACGAGATGGGGAGGAATTGGGGATTGGGAACTGGGGATTAGGGACTGGCGATCGGAGATTGGGGATGCGAGCAAGAGTCTGGACGCAGATGGCCAGTCTGTACGCCCTGCGATGTCCCTTCCGTCGCTTCGCTAAATGGCTGTCCAGGAATGACTCCGGAATTTCGTCGGCGAATCCCCTCCCCCCCTGCCCCTCTCCCGTCCAACGGGCGAGGGGAGCACATTTGGAACGGCCCCCAAGTTCCAACCCTGACTACTGACTACTGACCACTGACCACTCCTTCACGGATGATTCAACTGCACGACAGGACGCGGCGACGGATCGCCTTGGCGGTCTTCTTCACGTTCGGCGTGATGCCGACGGTCGCGGTGTCGGCGTGGGGCGTCTGGAGGCGTTCGCCGTGGTACGTAGCCGGTCATGCCGAACAACTCACCTGGCGACTGGGGATGGACGTCCGGATTTCCGGCGTGCGTCATCCCCGTCCCGGCGTCGTGGTCTACGAGGAGATCAAGGTCCGCGAACCCGAGAACCGTCAACCCGTGTTCCAGTGCGAAGAAGCCGAGATTCGCTGGAACGAGTCGCCGAATGGATCGAATCCATCGGGCCTGCGGCTGATTCTCTCGCAGCCCAAGATCAATGCGGCTGAGTGGAGCGAGATCTGGCGGCTTGCGGACCAGCTTCTCACCGGCCGCGCCGAAACCGATGACTTGGCCGTGCAAGTTGAGGCCACGGCGCTGGATGTGGTCGGGCATGGATTGTCGCAGACGCTTTCGCAGGTTCTGGTGCGGGTTGCAGCCCGCGCCGGCGGACCGCAGATCGAAGCGACCTTCCACCTGCCCGACGGGCAAGGCGAACCCGCTCGCATTGTTGTCGCGCGCAATCGCCAGGTGACGCCGCCGACCACCCGGGTGGACGTCGACGCCCGTGCCACTCCCCTGCCCTGCCCCCTCATGGCCGTCGGCCTGCGCGAGTTCGAGTCGTTGGGGCCTCGAAGCTGGTTCTGCGGGACTCTAAGCGTTACGCCTTCGGCCGATGGCCCGAGCGGGAGACTCGTGGGCGAGTTTCGCGTCGTGGATTTGGAACGCCTGCTGGCCGACCACTTGCCGCATCAGATCAGCGGAACGGCTACGGTTACGGTCACCAAGGCAAGCTTCCGCGGCGGACTCCTGAATGAGGCCGATGTCACGGTGATGGCGGGGCCCGGCACGGTAGGCCGTTCCCTGGTCGAGATCGCCGAACGACTCGGCATTGCGACCTTCCGCGGCGCCGGTTCGGGCGAGCCCAACGTACCGTTTGAGAGACTCTCGGTGTGGTTAGCCTGCAACGACAAAGGACTGAGTGTCGGGGCCATGTCGCCGTCAGGCACGATGCTCGCCGGTCCTTTCGGGGCGATTCTCAGCGAAACTTCAGCGGCCAATGAGCCGCTTCCTTTGGCCGCGGTAAAGCGTGCCTTGGCCCCAAGCGACGAGTCGCTCATCTCCATTGCCCGGCAGCCGGCGTGGACCACGCGCCGGCCTGTGGCGGCCCCCGAAAACGACCCAAACGCGGACAACCCACTGCGGTGATCGGGCGATCTCGCGCCGGTCTATTCGGCCGTCCAACACTTGCTCTCCTCGCCGGCTATCCCGCCCGTTTTCGCGTTTTTGCCCTTTCGCGCTTTCGCGATGCCCCAAGAGCGATGCCAGACTCTCGACTTCGGTGTTATATCCTGCGGCCCATCCCGCCCCTATCAGGAAGGCAAGTCGGGCAGGGTGCCCGACGTCAAAGCGATTCCACATTTAATGCCAATGGGAGGCGCGATCTATGTCGTACAAATCCGCGGTGGCCGTCGGGCTTGTGGTGGCGATCTGGACGATAGGCTACGCGACGGCGCAAGCGCAAGAGACGCTTAAGGATACGCCAAGGGTACGCGTCGGGATCTTCGATTCGCGGGCCGTGGCGGTTGCCTATGCCGCCTCGGCCAGCCACAACCAGAAAACCAAACAGCTCATGGATGAGCACGCCAAGGCCAAAGCGAGCGGTGATACGGCCACCGCGAAGCGGCTGGAGGCCCAGGGCAAGGCCGGTCAGAAGCAGATGCACCTGCAAGGCTTCGGCACCGCCTCGGTCGCCAACATCTTGGACGAGATCAGGGACCAACTGCCCGAGATCGCCAAGAAAGCCGGCGTCGACCTCCTCGTCTCCAAGTGGGATCTTGCCTACCAGGCCCCGGGAACCGAAACAATCGACGTCACGCAAGCGATCATCGAACCCTTCGAGCCCAGTGCCAAGACGCTCAAGATCGTCAAGGAACTGGATAACCACCGGCCGATCCCGGCCGCGCAACTCGAAAAGATGAAGGCCAACGAATAGACGCTCTCCATGCCGGAGGGACGGCGCGCCGGGGGCGGGAGTGTGTGGGGCAAAGGACAAGGGGGCAATGGATGCCAGTCTTGTTCCGCCGAGAGCATCAAGCGAAGATGTGAATGAGACTTTTCTCTAGCCCAGGCGTTCCCAGCCGTCCGGGCGGCGGAGCTTGTATTGCTCGAAGTCCTCGTAGCTCATCTCGTTGAGCTGGACCGACTTGTAGCGTTCGGCCGTCGGGGCCGTTGGATCGACGAACACGCAACCCTCGCCGAAGTTGGCGTCGATGAGGTTGGTCTTTCGCCCGGCATGCTCCACTTGTCCGAGTTCGGGACGCTGCCAATGCACCCCGTCGGTCGATTCGAGGTAGCAGAAGCCTCGCGACTTCTCCCACCAGCCGGGCCGCACGAAGAACCTGTTGACGAACACCAGCCGCTTGCCGGCCAACTCGTACGGCTCGCCCAGGGGACGCTGTGCAATGCCGGTCGGCGCCGCAGGCCGCTTTGCTGCCTGCACCGCAAAAACGGGGCTAACGATCGCAAGGATGGCAGCCGCAGTCGTCAGCGTCGCCATCCTTGAGATCTTTCCCGCGCACTTATTCCTCGTTGGCATCGGCGAATTCATGGATTCTCTCCCCCGAGTGATGCTCGCCTTTCTTCCGGCGGTGGACGAGGGCATGATACCGTGCCCGGGTCTCCCAGGTAATCCAGCCCATGTAGACGTTTCCGCGCATCGAACAGAGCGGGGCGAAGACGAAGAGCGTGGAAGGACCGGTGTTCTTCGCCGGCTCCTGTGGGGAGG
>CAZFKF010000661.1:0-4087 GCA_964518805.1 uncultured Planctomycetaceae bacterium
TTCAGCCCCGGCCTGCACTTGCCCACGCTCCCTTCGGAATCCCTTTACCAACGCAACCCCGACTACGTCCTCGTGCTCGCCTGGCGCTACTTCGAGCCGATCGTGCGTCGGCACCGGGCCTACCTTGCCCAGGGCGGCCGTTTCGTGCTGCCGCTGCCCGAGGTGCGCGTCATCGAAGCGGGGCCGTGAACTGCCGGACCGGCACGTTGGCGGATCATCGCGAGGGAGTCCATCGATCGTGTCCACAGCACATTACCTGATCGTCGGAGGCACCGCGGGCAGCGGTTGGGCGCTGGCGCGCCGGCTGCTGAAGCGGCAGCAGAAAGTCTCGGTGCTCGGACGGCGAACGCCGCCCCCGAGCGGCGCGGCACAGCCGGGGCTCCTGGCGTGCACGGCGGACCTTGCCGACCGGGACGCGGTCCACGCTGCCGTAAACCGCGCTGTCGGGCAGTCGGGCAAGCTCTCGCACCTGGTCTTCTGCCAGCGTTTCCGCGGCGGAGGCGACGCTTGGGAGGGCGAGATCCAGGTCAGTCTCACAGCCACCCGGCTCCTCATCGAACAGTGTGCCGAACAGTTCGACGGCGGCGGAAACTCGATCGTCGTCGTCGGATCGGCGGCCAGCCGATTCGTGGTCGGCGAGCAGCCGGTGGGCTACCACGCGGCCAAGGCGGCCCTGATGCAGATGGTGCGGTACTACGCGGTGAGCCTGGGCCCCCGCGGCATCCGGGTCAACGCCGTCTCTCCGGACATGCTTCTCAAGAAGACCGAGGGGTCGGTCGACCCGCACCTCCAGGAGATCCGCGAGCGGCTCGGCGCTGCCACGCCGCTGGGAAGGATGGGCACGCCGGAGGACGTCGCCGACGTGGTCGAGTTCCTTTGCAGCCCTCAGGCTAGTTTCATCACCGGGCAGGAGATCGTGGTGGACGGGGGACTCTCGCTGCTGGGTCAGGCGGCCCTGGCGCGGCGCTGGGGCCGTGGCGACATGTCGAGGACCGGTGCCCTTTGAATTCCGGCGGTCCCGCGCCACGACGAGGAACATGAAGACATCCGATCGAACTCCGGCCGTTTTCCTGGATCGCGACGGCGTGCTGGTCGAGGACCGCGGCTTCCTGGTCGATGCGGCCGAGTTCCGCATTCTCGAAGGCGTTCCGGCGGCCTTAAGGCGGCTCGCGGAAGCGGGGTTTCGCCTCATCGTCATCAGCAACCAGTCGGCGGTGGCCCGCGGCATGATCGCGCGCCAGGGAGTCGAAGCGATCCATGTCCGGCTTCTGGAACTGTTGGAAGAGGCCGGATCGCCGCGCCTGGACGCCGTCTATTTCTGTCCGCACCATCCCAACGCCGACCTGCCCGAGTATCGCATCGACTGCGAGTGCCGCAAGCCGCGGCCCGGCGCTCTGCTGGCAGCCGCCGCAGAGCACGGCCTGGATCTGAAGGCCAGTTTCATGGTTGGCGACCGGATGACCGACGTCGCCGCGGGGGCGGCGGCAGGGTGCCGCACGGTGTTGTTGCAGCGGCCCGGGGGCGATCCCCCGGGCCCGGCCGCGGAAGAGCCGCCCGGCGGCTGGCGGCAACCCGACTGCACCTGCGCCGACCTGCCCGCCGCGGCCGACTGGATCCTCGCGGAATGCCGCGCGCAGAAGCCGGATTGATGTCTTGCGCGGAACTCCTGCGTGGCGTATAATCGCCGGTGACGTCGTATGCGAAGCAGCGGTCCTTTCGACGAAAAACGTGAAAAGTGAGAGTCCTTCACGCCTATCCCTATTACCGATCGGCTGCCTCCGACGCGGAGCAGATCAGCCTGGAACTGGTCCGGATGGCCCGGCAGAGCGGCTACGACGTGGAGGCGTTCTGCCTGACGCTCAACCCGCCTGGACCGCACCTCACGTTCCGCGAATTGGACGCCCGCTGGCGCCGGGGCGACCGTGAGTTGCTCGCCATGTACGAGCAACTCGAAGCGCGGCTCGATGGTTTCGACGTGCTGCTCAACGGATCGGGAATCAACCTGCATCCCGAGTTCGTCGAGAGGCTTGGGGTGTTCACCGTCTACCAATGCTTCGACGACCCGGAAAGCTCCGCGGTCCTCTCCAAGCCCGTGGCGGCCTCCTACGACCTGTGCCTGGTGGGCAACGCGGCCGAGGTCGAGACGTACCGCTCCTGGGGCGTGAAGGGAGCCGAATGGGTCCCCCTGGGAATGCTGCCCGGGACGTACGATCCGACGCTGCGCGAGGAGGACATCCTGGAGGGCCGGCGGGATGTCGATTTGCTCATGCTCATCGACCGCCTCAGCCCGCCCCGCCGGGCCCGGATGGACCGGATGGCCCAGGCGTTTCCCGACGGCCACTTCTACGGCCGGGGCTGGCCCCGCGGCTACCTGCCGGTGGGCGACGACGTGGCCATGCTTCGGCGCACGAAGATCGGCCCCAACTTCCACAATTCGACCGGCCCCATCAACGCCCGGCTGTTTCAGCTTCCGGCCAACGGCGTGATGCAGGTTTGTGACAACAAGCGCCACCTGGCCGGCATCTACGAGTTGGACACGGAGGTCGTGGGCTTCGACACCGTGGAAGAGTGCATCGACCAATGCCGCTACTACCTGGCCCACGATCGCCAGCGGCGCGAGATCGCCGTCCTAGGTTGGCGGCGCGTCCTGCGCGACTATAACGAGGTGGCGTCCTTCGCCCGGCGGATGCGGATCATCGAGGCCCACATGCCGCAACGCGTGCCGCGACCGGCCGAGTCGGCGATCGCCGTTCGGCAGCGCGATCGCACGCGCTGGCCCCGTTTCTGCCATCAACTTGCCGCCCCGCTGGTCGCGGCATGCCGTGGGGCACTCCAAGCGGCCAAGTTGGCCCTTCGGCCCGCCTACCGTTGGGCCCGGCGGCGCTGGGACGGGATGAGCGACGAGGGATGAGAGGCGGCCCCTTCTTCAGCCCAAGAATCCCCTCACCCCCGGCCCCTCTCCTGTCCGACGGGAGAGGGGAGGCAGTGTTTCTCGTTCAACCTCATCGTTCCGCGGTAGAACCACAGGCCCAAAGCCGGCAATAATCTGGGCAGACGGCGGAAGTTGCGCATGAGGAACGAGGGCCTGGGGCCATGGGCCGGTTCGGGGCCTAAAAAGAAGTCGCGCACCGTGCGATAGCGATAGTCTCGTGCCCACTGGCGGACGTAGTCGTCAGGAAACACGCCGCGGAATTCTTCGGAACGCATCAAACGTTCGGCCCGGGCGATGATGTCCAGCAGTCTTCGCGGCTGGGACGTGGTCTGGTGGCTGAAACTCTGCGAGAGCATCCTCACGCGCGCGGCCTCCATGGGAACGTAGGCCACCCCGTATTTCAGCCCGATCGCGCGGTTCGCGAACGAATCGGCCCACGAGCCCAGCTCTTCGCGATACGCTCCCACCTCCATGAATGCGTCTCGGCGGTAGATCGTGGCGCAGGACAGCGTGTGCGAGGGGACTTCTGACAGAAGATAGTCCTCCAGGAATCGTTGTGGATCCGCATACAAGGGCTCAGTCCACTTCCGGACCCCGAAATAGCCGAGATGGCGGTCTGCTTCGTCCATCAGGCTGACCCCGGCGCAGATCAGTCCGGCCTGCGGGTACCGCTTTGCCATTTCCATGGCGCGTTGAAAGAACCCTGGCATGCGCACATCGTCGGCCGCGGCGCAGAACAGGTAATCGCCGTGGACCTCGGCCTGAAGGCGCCGAATGGCCGCCAGCACGCCCACGTTGCGTTCCAAGCGGATCAGCCGAAGGAAGGAAAACCGGTCCAGGAACGACTCGATCACGCGCACGCTGTCGTCCGTCGAGGCGTCGTCCAGAACCACAAATTCGTCCGGCGGCCGCGACTGCGTGGCAATGCCCAGGATGGCCTCGGCCAAGTAGCGGCTGTGATTGTAGTTGGGCATTACGACCGACAGCGTAGGACCGCTCACGGCAACGCTCCCTTCACTGAAACAACCCGCGCAGTTCCGCGCTTTGGGCCTCCGCCAGACGTTCGGGCGAGTCCACCGCGCAGCGGTATCCGGTCAGGCCGAATCCAAACAGCCGACCCGTGGTTGCCAGACCGGAAAAGACGTCGCGAGGCAG
>CAZFKF010000662.1:0-4086 GCA_964518805.1 uncultured Planctomycetaceae bacterium
GCAAACCCCCTTATCGCGCCAGCCCATTTACCCCAGAGTGCGCGCTGACCCTGGGAGAGGTAGCCGTCTCGAATGGCGAAGTTGTTATAGGTGAATCCGCAAGACTCCAGAGTGGCGTGAACGGCGAGCAGAGCGTCGATGATGCAGGAGCCGTCCTCATCGCACTCGACCGTCACGACCGGGCGAGGATGAGCAGGGGTCGCCCAGGAGTCCTCAACTTGATCGTGGCGAAACCCGGCGGCGTTCAGAAGTCTCTCGGCGAGAATGAGCATCGTGGATTCTCTCGTGCTTGAGTGAAGGGGTGACTGCGAACACCACGGTTGCCGGTGTCCCGGCCGTCACGTTGCGACTTCGACCTCTTCCGACGCATACGGCTCAATCTCGGCATTGCACGTTGGGCAGCGGTCGTTGCACATGCAGTCCCATTCGTCGTCCCACTCGGTGCCGCACTCGGAACAGCGGTAATGGTTGATGAACCACTGTCCCTGAGCCTCTTCTGTTGGCGGGAGCCGTTGCCAGATGGTCCGCCATCTGGACAGAACGAGCGACCATATAGGTCGTAGCATGGTCCACCTCACCTACTCGGGCTGCCAGTTGAAATACAGCCGGGATTGTGCTGGAACTCCAGCGATCCCCGCACGCCATCCGATTTGCGGCGGACGACCACGAATGGAGCCGCAAAGCCGAGCACGTCGAAGTCCTGACGCAGTGCATTGGTGTCCCACACCCGCCCGCACAGCAACTCCAGAGCCTTACGGTTTCCAGGATCGGCGTTGATCTCGGCAACTCACAAGAAGTACGGGGCGCTATTTCTTGCGCCGCTTCGTGGTTTCGGCTCCCGATATCCGCTTGTCGGACTCCTTGCTGGCCTGAGCGAGCGTCAGTCCCATGCACTCGGCGAGAGCCTGCCGACGTTCCTTGTTGGTCTCGTCGGTCTCATCGAACTTCTTCTGAATCTCGGACAAGGGGATCGGCTTCTTCCGCTTCTTGCTGACCTCGCCGGTCTCGGAGTAGTGCTTCTCTCCCAACGCCTTGCGGGAGGCCGCAGTCACCAGCATTTCGCCCGCAGCGATCTTGGCCCGCTCGGCATCGGTAAGACCCTTGCCGGTGTTGGGGTCTTTCGGACGCCATAGGGCTTCCCGGTTGCGGAAGGTGGAGTAGCCGACGTTGAGATATTCGGCGGCTTCCTTCATCGTCCAGTTCTTGCCGGTGTCCGGGTTCATCTGCTGGAGCATCTCATGGAAGACCCGGCCCTCCTGCAAGGGGCCGAATTCCTTGCGGCTCATGTTCGCTGCCAACGAAAGCAGGAACACTTCCTCCGGTTTGCACTTCCTTGTTCACGGCGGATGGATTCGGTCGGGTCGTCCACGTGCATTTCCTCGTGCTGAAGGTTGTTTGCGGTGCAATCGGTGGGTTGGTGTCCCGAGGCACTTGCCACGCCCGCTCCGAACGATGTAGGATCGATTCAGCGCCGAGAGTAGCCGGTCTCAAATCGGAGAGGGCACACCGGAGTGGATGCTTCGAGCGGTTTCTTCTTAGCGGGAGTCGTCCTGCTTTCCCTTGTTCTGCCTTTGACCGCAAGTGCAAGGCCACTGGCGGGAGGGATTCAGCGGAGGCCATTTCTCCCGGCTGTCTGGTCGGGCCAGTTGCTCATCGCCTTGGGCGGCGTCTGGATCATCGCCGCACCTCTCCATCCGGCATACGGGTTCGTGTTCGCCGTTGCTGGCTGTCTGGGTTGCTTGTTCTTTCTTCGCCGACAACTCCGGCCGACGTGAGTAACCGGCTGACCCCCAGTTTGCCCCGGTGCTGGTGTCCCTACTCACACTCTTCGACCGAGACGGTTTTCAGCCACTCCTCGTCACCCTCTTCGATGGTCTTCTCGTCGTAGGCGACATCACCGGCCTTGCAGAGCGCTTCCGCCTTCTTGGGATTGGGAGCCTCGACGACGTAGACCGTTCGGACGATGAACTTCTCCAGGGCTTCAACTCGGAACTTGGGCACAGGATGTCCTTTGGGCAAGAGGTAGAAGTGGCCGGAAGGCGGTTCCGTCCGCCTCCCAGCCGAATTCAGTGTCGGTGTCCAGCCAGCCGACGAGCACGGCGCTTCTCGGCTGCTCGGGCATGATAGGCCCTAACACCTTCACGCCATTCGGCATGACCGCCGAACTGCTCGATGGGAACGAGATCGAGGTACTTGAGCGGACAGGAGAAGTAATATTGGAACATCGACTCTTCCATGTCTTTGTAGCCCCACCCGTAGTCTCGCTGGTGTCGCAGCAAGTCGCACCCAATCCACCGCTGAGACGGCTCGGTGTCCTGGCCATCCTTCGTGAACGTTCGCTCCCAAACCGTCCACAGCACGCCCGAGAATGCGCCGCCACGGTAGCAAGGGGCAAGGCACGTGGACTTGACGAGCACGCTATCGGCCGTCGTGTGCTCCCAAGTCCTAGTCCGTTCGTCGATCTGGTTTCGTCGAGTGCTTCCGCACGTGAAGAGCCCATGTGTTGTCTCCCGAAAGGGTGTGGTGCTTCACTGCAACAGCGGCGGTGTCCGATGAAAGCCGACTAATAATCGCTGGGGAGCAAGATCGTGGTGGCGGCTCGACGGCCGTGGTCGTCGCAAGCCTCGGTGATGACCCAGAGTTTCGTTCCCTTGAGCGTTTTGTATGCAGACAAGAGGCGGCTGCCATCGAGCAGGGCTTGGTCGTTTGCCATCTTGTCCTCATCATCCACGAGTCCCCAGTCGCCTTGCACATGGCGAAGGATGAAGTCCATCGGGGACTGGCCACTTTCCTGCAAGGCTTCCAAAGCGCCCGGCGTAGCCACGAGTTGCCCAAGCGAGAATTTCGGTTTGCCGTTCATGTTCATCTCGTTCTCCTCAAGAAGTTGGATGTCGTGCTGATGATTCAGGTGTCCCAGGCAGAAACGAGGAGCCCGACTCTCTACCTCCTTGGCGCAGTGGCAGGTGGGCAGGGTGATCGGAATATCACGGCTACGTCCCTCGCTGACCCTCCAGGTGCGGATCGCTCAGGCGTTGCCGGGCGTGTCTCGTTCTGTTCTTGAGTGCGGTGTCCCGACCGTTTACCCGAACACAGCGAGGACAGCCTTTCGGACCCGTTTCCAGTCCCGTTCGTCGCACTGGTCTCGCTTTGTCTCAGGGATCGGCGTGACGTAGGCGTTCTGAATGGCAGTGGGATCGTCAGAAGTGAACGACATGGCTGGAGCCCAGCCAAACCCGAAACCGGGCGCACCCAGACTGCCCATCGTTTCTGTTGACTCGGCAATCAGGCCACACTGGTCGATGAACTTCTCGAACTGCTCACGATCCAAAAGGTCGCACCACTTGCGATGGTGTCCGTTCTCCCAGCAGCCTTCCAGGTAGCCGTAATCGTACTGGTCGTCGTCTTCGGTTTCGTCCCACAAGTCGCCGACGTTCGACGGGGCGTAGTCGAGGATGTCGGTGTCCTCGGGAACGTCAACGGAGTAGATGACACTGAACTGCATAGTGATGGCTCCAATGGCTTGGCTTTCTGTCGCTCTCGCTGCGAAAGCGATTACGCCCCGATGGCTGGTGTCCGCCGAAAGAGAGAGGAGAGTCGCAGGCCAAGCATTGGTGAGGAAAACCGACACCAGTCGGTGTCGAACTTAACCCGTCATCCTGGCGACCCACCGAGTCGCCTGTTTCGCCGACTTGAAACGAGCGTGAACGTGACCATCGGCCAGAACCTCGGCTTCAAAGCCGGGTTCCGTGGAGGGACGAACGGTGAAGGTCGGCATGTGGTATCTCGGATGCCGATAGAGGATTCGACCGCCGCTCCGGGCTGGACGAATCTTGACGATGCAGTGTTCCAGCAATGCAGGGCCACCGCTGCTCGTGCGTCTGGCAAGCAGGATCGGGACTTTGATCGGCCCCATGCTGCGACCGATCCTGCCTTCCACGTTGAATTCGTCGAGCCAGTCCCGGCCGGTTTCGGTGTCGCCGTAATGCAGCCGAATACGGCTGCCGGTCTTTCGGGCTCGTTCGAGAACGTCGATGACGGTGGCCGGGGCATCCCGATGGGAGTAGGTGGCGTTGGTCACTTGGTACG
>CAZFKF010000663.1:0-4085 GCA_964518805.1 uncultured Planctomycetaceae bacterium
ACAAAAATCGCCAAACGCGACTAGATCAGTTTTCACCTCCCCAGGTCCGACCCGATGACTTGGGTCGATGCCATCAACCACGTGCAGGCCCACCGGGACCTGTACCGGCAGTATCAGTTCTGGTACTACCGCTATCCCACCGGGGGCGAACTTCTGGAATCGGCCGCCGGATTGCGGGAGAGGCTCTGGCTCGCTCGCGACCTGTGCGATCCACGCCACACAGACGCCGCGTTGGAACAGATGGTCCTTGTCGGGCACAGCATGGGCGGGCTGATCGCACGACTCCAGGTGACCTATTCCTACGACATCCTGTGGCGACAAGCGGCCAGCCAGCCGCTGGAGGCGGTCCGCACGCATCCTGCCATGCGTGAACGACTGCGGCAAGACTTCTTCTTCGATCCGTCGCCGTTGGTCAAACGCGTCGTGTTCATGGGGACTCCCCATCGCGGATCGAGCATGGCCCGCCGCGTGGTCGGGCGCGTAGCGTCGAACCTCGTGCACTACGGTGCGGAAGACGAGGCCGCGTACCGGCAACTGATGGACGACAACCGAGACGTCTTCCACGAGTACCTCTGGCGTTCGCGCCCCACGACGATCGACCTCCTCGAACCGTCCAACCCGCTGCTCGAAGCGATGTCGCGAATGCCTTTTGGCCAGGGCGTTCGCCTGCATTCCGTGATTGGGACCGGCCGAAGGACGTTGGACGGCGAGCAGAGCGACGGTGTCGTGCCGGTTTCCAGCGCTCGTCAGCCGGGAGTGCTCACCGAACTGTATGTTCCCGTGCGCCACTCGCACGTGAACAAGAGCGACGAGTCGGTGGCCGAACTCGTGAGGATTCTGCGCGAGCACGCGCAGGAATAGTCGCCGCGGTGATTGCGGAGATGTGCCCCTGCCGGGCCGAAGGAATCGGCTTTCGGCATCGCGACCCTCGGCTTCAAATCACCCTCGAAATGCGCGGGCGAACCACCGTCCTCGGGTCTTTCGAGCAAACCTGGCCGTGCCGTACGTGAGCAGCATGCACAGCAACATGCACGCTGTACTCGGCTCCGGCACGCATCGTCCGTCCCATCCCCAGCGAATTCCGTCGTGCCGCCGGGAGTGTCCGGTCCAGCACACGGATCGGTTGACTGGAAGTATGGACTTGATGCGCTGAGATCGCTGATGAAGAAAGCCGTAGCAGGTGGCGTGCAGCAACACGATCCCGCAATCATCACGCACGCAACGAAGACGTAACGAAGAGGAGACTGCATCCAGGAAATGACACGAGGACTGAGGACTTCTCTTCTTGACATGATTGGTTTCCTCACGAAAGAGGACTTCTCGCATGTCTGTGCGCGGGACCGTTGATGCATCCGCGACGCAATGAGCAGTTCTCTCCCTGATCCAGACAAAATGTCAATAGCGTGGACGACGGCAAGCAGGTATTCCTCGTCGAATTGCGAAAGGACGAAGCCCTATTTCGCTCAGTCGAAAGAGCCGTGACCAGGCCACTTGCTCACATACCCGATGTCTTTGCCAGAGTTCGTGGGAGAATGTCGCCATTCGTCAGCCGCACCCCGGTATCCGCTGGCATTTCGCCTACCTGATTTGTTAAAATGTTTGTATAGGGGGGCGGACATGGGGCATATTGCCTGCCTGGCCCAGTCGCGGGTCGAATCAACCACTCGGGAGAGCGGGTCCCTTCCGCAGGAATACGAGTCCGTGCCGGAGCCAACCATGAGACGTGGACGGCAAGTCGCCGATGGGATTCAAGGGGCGGCGGATGGGCCGATGTGAAGCCTGGAGAGGCAGCCATGCAGCACGGAACCAAACGGGACGGCGGACTTCGAAGAGCGTTCAGGTCCGTCGCGGGGCAAGCGAGGGCGGGGCTTCGTCACCGTCGGTTGTGTTGCGAAGCCCTCGAAGGGCGTCGGCTTCTTGCTGCCGGCGTCGCTTACCCGACGATCTATGACCAGTATCTGCTTGAACTGATCAACCGAGGCAGGGCCAACCCCAGCGCCGAGGCGAGTCGGTACAAGACGGCGCTCAACGAGGGCCTTCCCGCCGGCACGATCTCGTCCGGCGCCAAGCAGCCGCTGGCATTCAACGTGAATCTGGGCAGTTCGGCGTCGGGGCACAGCCAGTGGATGCTCAACACGGACACCTTTAGCCACACCGGCGCCGGCGGCACGGATCCCGGCGACCGGATGGCCCATGCCGGCTATGCGTCGCCCTCCACGTTTGGCTGGGCGGAGAACATCGCTTGGACCGGCAGCACGCCCAACGTGTTGCCGCTGGCCTCAACAACCGAGTCGCTGCACCGCGCGCTGTACGTCGACTCAGGAGTCTCGGGCCGAGGTCATCGGGTCAACCTCATGTCGCCCGAACTCAAGGAGGTGGGGATCGCCGTCCGTACCGGAAAGTTCCTCGCCTACAACGCGGTGATGATCACCGAGGACTTCGGCTATCGACGAGGCGACAGTTTTCTCACCGGCGTGGCGTACGACGATCACCGCGTGTCGAACAACAACTTCTATACGCCGGGTGAAGGCTTGGGCGGCGTGTCCGTCACGGCGACGCGGATTTCCGATGGTGCGGTCTTCGCCACGACCACTTGGGCAAGCGGCGGATACAGCCTGCGGTTGGGGGCGGGGACCTACCGCGTCACAGCATCCGGTGGATCGCTTGACGGTATGGTGACGGTGTCGAACGTGACCATCGGCGCCAGTAACGTCAAGGTGGATTTCACCGCAGATATGGCCCCGGCGAACCGTGCCCCGAGTTTCGTAAAGGGAGCGAATCAGACCGTCCTGGAAGGCGCCGGACTTCAGACGATCGCCAACTGGGCGACGCAGATTTCGCCGGGGCCGGCAAGCGAGGCGGCCCAGGCCGTCCGTTTCCTCGTAACGAACAACAACCGCGCGCTGTTCTCCAGCCAGCCCGCGATTTCTCCCGACGGAACGCTGACCTTCACTCCCAAGAGCGGCGTGGCAGGGACAGCCGCGGTGACGGTGCGGGCCAGGGACAACGGGGGCACGGCCCACGGTGGCAAGGATACCTCGGCGGCGCAGACGTTCGTGATCAAGGTCGCGTGGAATTCGCGTCCGGTGGTGCAGACCCCTGATAGCGGCGGCGCGAGCAACGTCGTCGTGCGGCGCAGCGGCAAGAACCTCCAGATCGTCGACAGCCAAACTCGACGCATCCTGAGGCAGCAGCCGCTGGCCTCGCTGAAGATGCTCTCGATCGCAGGCGCTGCCGACCAGTCGGACCAAGTGAGCGTCGACTTCCGCTCAGGCGGAACCTTCAGTCTCCCCGAAGGCATTGTCGTGGACGGCGCAGGCGGGACCCCGGCCGATACACTTCTGGTGCGCGGCTCGGCTGGCGTCGACAAGTTCACCGCGGCCGAGGGCCGGGCGACGATTGGAGGGCTGCCTTTGGCCTTCGACGATATCGAGCAATTGATCTTCGACGGCGGCACGGGAAACGATCATTACCAGATGTCCGCCCTAACAACGAAGACGGCCATCGTCGACACTCGGGGGACGGACACACTGGACTTCGCCAAGGCCGCGGCGGGAATCTCGATGGACCTCAACAGGAAGTCGGGCCAGGCCCAGCATGTCTTCGCGTCCAACGGCAACACGTTGGCCCTGAAGGGTACGTTCGAACAACTGGTTGGCAGTTCCTTCGCCGATTGGATCAAGGGCAATTCGGCCAACAACCGAATCGACGGGCAGGGCGGCAACGATACCGTCTACGGCGGACCCGGGAACGATGTGCTGTACGGCGGGGAGGGCGATGATTGGCTGTTCGGCGAAGCAGGCAACGATACGCTCTACGGCGGCGCCGGCAACAACGTGCTTCTGGGCGGGGCAGGCAACGACACCTTGGATGTGAACGTGGCCGCGACCGTCGGGGCCGGCTGGAATCTGCTGATCGCCGGCCATGGTGCCGACTCGATCCGCGGCGGCAACGGCGAAGAGATTCTCATCGGTGGCGCCACGAAGTATGACAACAATATCGCCGCTTTGGCGCTCGTCCTGAAGGAATGGACTGGACTTTTGCAAAGTTAGGTCAGGCGTAGCCGTGCCGTGATATGGTCAAGG
>CAZFKF010000664.1:0-4082 GCA_964518805.1 uncultured Planctomycetaceae bacterium
CCAAGCTGATCGTTGCTGGCGTACGTGGGGAAGAGGTTGATGTAGGCCCTGTGCTGTGGATCGCGTTCGCGCAGGTAGGCCACGAGCTTGCCGAGGGCCGCAAACGCCGGCGCGCTCGGCTCGTCGGTGATGAAGTAGCAGTAGAGCGCCGGATGGTTGCGCACCCGAGCAATCAAGGCATCGAGTTTCTCTCGCAAAGGGGGCCGTTCGAGCGTCGCCGGCGACAGGAGTCCGTCGGTCAACTGGACGCGAAGACCGTGCCGTTGGGCCACGTCCAATTCCTTCTCCGAGGCCCAGACGACGTTCCATCCGCCTTCGGCCATCTGTCGAGCCGTCGCGTCGGTCAGCGCCGGGCCAGCCCAATAGGTGACGATCGGCGTGCCGACCTTCCAGGCTGACTGGGACGTGCTGGACGAACGATCTGCGGCGCCGGTCTTGATCGGGTTGGAAGCCCAGCCTACGGGCAGAGGGCGATATAGCTTGCCTTCCCAATTAGCGCCGGGCGACGTTTCCTTCGCCTTGCCCTCCTGCCCCGCCCAGACGATCATCTCGCCTGGCTGGCGGTGATCCCAGGCATAGTAGGGAATGGCCGTCACGGTGCGCCCGGTGCAATCCAAGGCGCGGACGACCGTCACCCCGCCCAACAGGTCCGGCTTGTGCTCCGTCGTGAACTTGGGCTCCTGGGCCAGGGTGATGTCCTTGACCGGTCCGCCGTTGTCGACCGCCTCGAAGCAATAGACGATCGGACCGCGCTGGATGGCCACGCGGCCGGCATCGGCCTTGACCAGCGGATTCGCTTCGACGCGCTGGACGGGCATCGGCAGATCCAGTTCCACGATGTCGCCACGCTGCCAGGTGCGGTGGATCTTGGCGTAGCCCTTGTCGATCTCGGGCTTCTCAACGGGCTTGCCGCTCACGGCGATCTTGGCGCCTTGGCACCATCCGGGAATGCGGAGGGCGATGTCGAACGCGGCGGGCTGTTCGGGCTCGATGCGGATCGTCACCTTGCCGTCCCAAGGATACTTCGTCTCCTGGACGAGTTTCACTTTGCCGGAGCGGAGCGAAATCGTGGCCGTGCCCGCGACGTACAGATTCACGGCGATTCCCGCATCGTTCTGGGCGTACACGTAGCCGGAGATCGACGGCACGAAGCGGACCACGTTGCTCGGGCAGCAGGCGCAGCCGAAGAAGGGCTGGCGGTGGTGCTTTCCGTCCGAGGCCAGCGGGTTAACGTAGAAGAAGTGCTGGCCGTCCAGGGCGATGCCCGAGAGGATGCCGTTGTAGATGCACTGCTCCAACACGTCGGCGTACTGGGAGTCGCCGTGCAGGAGATTGAGCCGATGGGCCCAGAAAGCCAGTCCAATGGCCGCACACGTTTCGCAATAGGCCTTATCGTTCGGCAGTTCGTAGGCGTCGCCGAACGCCTCGCCTTCGTGCCGGGCGCCGATCCCGCCGGTGATGTACATCTTGCGGTGCACCACGTCGTGCCAGATCGACCGCATGGTCTCTAGGTAGCCCGGATCGCCCGTATACGAAGCCGCATCGGCCACGGCCGAGTAAAGATACATGGCCCGGACCGCGTGGCCGACGATCTCGCGTTGCTGCCGGATCGGAATGTGATCTTGGGCATAGGCACCGAAAAGGTTGGCCCGCTTGGTCTTGTCGCCGCGCAGATCGAGGAAGAACTCGGCCAGCTTCAGGTAACGCATCTCGCCGGTGGCCTGGTAGAGCTTCACCAAAGCCAGTTCGATTTCCTCGTGGCCGCAGACTTCGTGGCGCTTGCCGGGCCCGAAGGTGGCGTCGAGATGATCGGCCAGCTTCGTGGCCACATTCAAGAACGTCTTCTTGCCGGTGGCCCGATAATGGGCCACGGCCCCTTCGATCAGATGGCCGTCGCAGTACAGTTCGTGCTTGGCGGCGAAATCGGTCCACTTCTTGTCGGGCTCGGCCAGCGTGAAGTAGGTGTTGATGTAGCCGTTGGGCTCTTGGGCGGCGGCGATCTTGGCGATCACGTCGTCGACGGTCTTTTCGAGCGCCGCGTCGCGCTGGTCGGCCAGGGCGTAGGAGGCCCCTTCGAGCACCTTGTAGACGTCGGAATCGTTGAAGAAGATGCCCTCGAACTTGCCCGGCATGAGCTTGCCCGCCTTGGCGAAATTGCTGATCCGGCCGGTTTCCTCGCACCACTTGAAGTTGTGGGGCAGCGATTTCTCGCGATTGGTGCGGATGCGGGGGGCCCAGAACTGGTCGCCCAGCTTCACGTCGGTGAACGCAACCGCGGAGAACCGACGGTGCTTGGGCCCTTGCGTCTCGGCCGCGTTCGACACAGCCGCGCCCAGCACTGCGGACAGGATGACAATCGTGTTGAATCGCATGAGATCACTCCGATGGTTGGTTTGATTCTTCACCGCGGAGGACGCGGAGGCTCGCTGCAACTCCTCCTCCGTATTCCTCCGCGGTTCGCCTCCCCGCTTCGCCAGCTTATCCGCGTTCGGGATAGATTCCGCGGAGGTACTCGTAGTACGACGCGTAATCCTTGGCCACGCCGTTCGGCGCGGCGGCTTCGAGGTGGATCCAGCCGCTGTATTCAATCTTATCGAGGGCCTTGCGGACCTTCTTGAAGTCGATCCGGCCTTTGCCGATCATGAAGCCGTCGTCCTTGAAGTGGAACTCGCAGATCTCCTTGCCCAGAAGCGGGATTTCCTTGAGCACGTCGCGCCCCTTGTCGGTCGAGTTGCCGACGTCGTAATAGACCTTGAGGGCCGGCGAGCCGACGCGCCCGAGGATCTTGAGGTTGTCCTCGGCGCTCAAATAGCTTTCCAGACCGATCACCAGCCCCAGCTTTTCGGCCTTGGCCGTGGCCTCCTTGAGCACGCCGACGAGGTGATCGATTTCGGCGGTCTTGGCCATGTCGAGGTCGCCGTTGCCGAAGCAGGCGGGCATGACGACGATCAGGCCCATGGCCTTGCACGCGTCGAGGGCCTGCATGAGCCACTGGGCCGCGCGGGGATCGCTCTTGAGCGGCACGCTGTTCAGGGCGCCCATGGCGATCGAGGCGATGCCCATGCCGGTCCGCTTCGCCGCTTCGAGATAGCCCTGCTGCACTTCCGGCTTCAGCAGGGGGAGCCCCGCGCCCGGCGAACCGGTGTCGACCTGGATCCCGTCGAGCCCGATGCTCTTGGCCACGTCCAGCGAGGAAGGGTCGGCCTTGCCCAAATTCCATTCGCAGGCCCCGATCTTGAACCACCGCGACGACGGGGCGGCAAACAGGGGCGCCATCCGACCGGCCATTGCGGCCAGGGCCGCCGCTTGGGCCCCCCGTCGCAGGACGTCGCGCCGGGTGACGCCTTTCTCGGATCGCTCGAAGATGCTCATGGAAGGCTCCTTGGTGGTCGACTGCGGTTTGCCGGACGTTTGCGGTCCAGTGTAACTGTCCCGCAAGGTGATTGCCAGCACCCTCTCGTTCCCCATGTAGAGTGTGGGAACGAGAGGGTGCTGGCCAAGCCGAGTCAAGGGAGGATTGACCCCGCCGGCGCCCCGGGTAAGATAGCCTCGTTACCCCTGATGAGGCACACGACGTGAATCAACGGACGCGCGATCGGTTCGACCGGCAATTGGAGCAGGTGCTCGCCACGATGCCGCCGCTGGTGCACGAACTGTTGGAGAAGATTCCCCTCCACGTTGAAGACTATCCTTCCCGCGACGTCATGGAGGAGAAGGAGATCTCCGATCCCGAAGACCTCTGCGGCCTGTTCTCCGGCGTGGCGATCACCGAGAAGAGTATCGAGCATTCGGGTATGCTCCCCGACGTGGTGACGATCTACCGGCTGGGCATCATGGCCGCCGCGCGGGACGACTGGGGCCGGATCACGGCTTCGGCCCTGCGGGAGGAGATCCGCACGACGCTGCTCCACGAACTCGCCCATTTCCACGGCCTCGACGAAGACGAGTTGGAGGAACTTGGCTATGGCTGACCGGACCACCTGCAGCGACGCAGGCCGCTCGACCGACCCGCGACTCTTGCAGCTTGGCCCCGAAGACAACGTGGCCGTGGCCAAGACCACGATTCCCGCCGGCGAGCCGAT
>CAZFKF010000665.1:0-4081 GCA_964518805.1 uncultured Planctomycetaceae bacterium
CCCGTCATGATAACACCCAGGCAATTGGGGCCGAAAACCTCGGCGACGCTCTTCATCAGCACATCGGCCGATGGCATGTGGCCGCTCACGGGGGCCCCGCCGCGCACGACGGCCCTGACCGCCGTACCGGTGCGGCGGACCTGGAGGTGCTTCCCGCCTGGGGCTATCAAGACCACGTTGGGCTCCAAGAGGTCGCCTTGGGCCGCCTCGCGGATCGACAGCTCGCTCAGCCCATCGAGACGCCAGGCCAACGGTTTGGTGAAACTGGGCGGCATGTGCTGGACCACGACGATCGGCGGCATCGGCGGCTGAAGGGCCTCGAACAGCCGGGCCAGGGCTGGGGGACCGCCCGTCGAGATGCCGATGGCAATGCACGTGTCGGAAAGCTCGAACGGACCCGGGGTACAGGTCTTCTTCGCAGCGGGCTTCTGGCTCGCCCCCTCAACTTTCCGCTCTTTCCGCTCTTGCCGGATCTGCAGGATTCGCCGGACGTCCGTCCCGGCCGCGGAGCGGATTTTTCGCGGCAGATCCTCGCGGATGGCGGCCTTCGTCTTCGGACCGTAGTCGGGTTTTGCCAGGTAGTCGACCGCCCCGCGATTCAAGGCGTCCAGGGTGATGCTGGCCCCCAGTTTGGTCAGCGAACTGACCATGATCACCGGAATCGGCCGCCGCTTCAGGATCGCATCCAGGGTGGCCAGCCCATCCAGCGTGGGCATCTGGATGTCCAGGGTGATCACGTCCGGACGTACTGCATCGAGAATCTCCAGCGCCTGTCGTCCATCCCCAGCCGCTCCGACCACCTTCATGTCCGGCGCGGCGGCAATGCTGTCCGCGATGATCGCGCGGACCACCGCGGAGTCGTCGACCACCAGGACGCGGATCTCTTCCAACGCCATTCCCAACCCCCTGCTGAATCAGGCCATTCGAGCAAGTGTACGCCACGGAATGGTCGACCGGCCCGAGTTCAGCGCCGTCCGATCCGCGGCCTTGCGCCGAGTCATCCGTTCGGGCGGATGGTGTCGAGTTGCGGTGCGGCGGCTGGTGAGGCCTACGCGGAGACGCCGATGTACACGTGGGATGATCGGCCGAAAAGGTCGCCGCCACGCTGGAATCCGCTGACGGAGCGACAGACACGATGAACTCGTTGCCGCGTTCGATGATCTTGGCCCTGGCGGCGGCAGTTCTGTTGCCGCTAGCGGGCGGAGACTGGTTGTACCGCTTCCACGAGCAACGCATGCGAGAAGAAGCGGAAGGGCAACTTCAGGCCATCGTGCAGTTGAAGACGAACCAGGTCGCCGCGTGGCGGGCCAGACGCCTGTCGGATGCCTCATTGCTGATGGAGGATCCCTTTCTCGGCGAAGCGTTTGCCCGATGGATGGTGGACAGCGATTGCAAGGCCCAGACTAGACTCCTCCGCCGGCTGCGGTCGTTCCGCGAACACTGCGAATACGACGGCGCGCTCCTGGTGGACTCCGAAGGCAAGATCCGCTTGAGCCTGACCAAGTGTCCCGGCCCCCTTCACAAGGAAACCGCCCGGTGCGCCAGCGAGGTGCTGCGCGATCGCAAGCCCTTGCTTACCGAGCTGCACGATGACTCCGTCGACCGATCGCCGCACATGGAAGTGATCGCGCCGTTGTTCACAGGGGACGGCGAATCACTCAAACCGGTCGGTGCGGTGGTTCTCCAGTGTGGGGTCCGCAGCTACCTCTTCCCGCTCCTCGATTCGTGGCCCAGGCCGAGCCGGGGCGCCGAAACCCAACTCGTCCAGCGAGACGGGGACGCCGCACTGCTGCTGAACCACCCACCGGGCCAGCCAAACGCTGCCCTCCCAATCCGCATCCCATTGAGCCAGGAGGACGCGCCGGCGGTCATGGCGGTGCTGGGAGAAGAAGGCATCGTGGAGGGGCGAGACCGTCGCAACGTCGAAGTGTTGTCGGCCATCAAGGCCGTGCCCAATTCATCTTGGTTCTTGGTCGCCAAGGTGGACGCGGCTGAGGTTTTCGCCGCCTGGCGATCCCTGTCGCTCGTCATCCAGGCGATGGTCTTGGCGGCCGTGGTGGCGGCAGTCGCGATCCTGCTGGTGGTGTGGCACCGCAAAACGAACGAGCGGTACCGGGCCATGTACCTCGCAGAGGCCGAGCAGCAGCGGATCGACAGCGCCATCCAGGCCGAGCGGCAACGCCTTCACGACGTGCTGGAGACATTGCCGGTGATGGTTTGGCTTCTGGCCCCGGATCATCGCGTGCCCTTCGCCAACCGCCGCTTTCGCGAACAGTTCGGCGAATCGAAGGGCCGGCGCTGCTTCGAGTACATACACCAGCGGAGTGAGCCGTGTACGAAGTGCGAGTCCTTCACCCCCTTCACAACCGGCGTGACGCATCATTGGGAGTGGGCCGCGCCAGACGGCCGCTATTACGACATCTACGACTTCCCCTTCCAAGATGCCGACGGCACGCGTCTCGTCCTTGAGATGGACATCGATATCACCGAACGTCGACGCGCGGAGGCAGCCCTACGCGAAGAGAGGGACCATACGGAGAGCATCCTGGGGTCGATGGCGGACATCCTCGTCGTGGTATCGCCCCATGGCACGATCACCAGGGTCAATGAGGCAACCTGCCGGTCGTTGGGCTATGTCAAGGATGAGTTGATTGGGCAGGCGGCAAGCTTTCTGTTTGACCGCGACGAAGCAGGAGACGAAGAGGAAGCAGACCAGGGAGAGGGGGAGAAAGGGGGAGATCAGGGGGCGGCTAACGACTCCCAATCCCTCCTGTTGCGACACCCGTTGCCCGTCAAGAGAACGGTATTGCGCCGTTTGGTTGGAAAGGGGTTTGTGAGCAATGTCGAGAAGACGCTGCGCACAAAAAGCGGGAAGCAGATTCCCGTGCTCTTATCCGGCGCGGTCATGCGCGACGATAACAACGAGATTCGGGGAATCGTATGCCTCGCTTCGGACATCACCGAGCGCAAACGCGCCGAAGAAATGCTCAGGGAAGCGGAAAAACGGCAAACAGTGGCGGAGGCCGAGAAACTAGCTGCCACCGGGCGCATGGCCGCGCGTGTGGCCCACGAGATCAACAACCCCTTGGCTGGCATCCAGAACTGCTTCCGCCTCATCCGCGACGCCGTGCCCAAGGCCCATCCCGACTACGACATGGTGGAGAGGATCGATCGAGAGATCGAGCGTATTGCGAACATTGTACGGCAGATGTATACGTTGTATTCTCCACGGGCGGAGAAGGTCGCCGACGTGGCCGTCGCCGCAGTCGTTCACGACGTACTGATGATGCTCGAACCGTTGCGCCGGGAACACGGCGTCCGGTTCGACGCGAGCGGCGTGCGTCCCGGACTGACGGTCCGGATGCCCGAAGGCGGTCTTCATCAGACCCTCTACAACCTGGTGACCAACGCCGTCGAGGCATCGCCGCACGGAGGCGTCGTGGTGCTCACGGCCGAGTTGGCCGACGGCAGCGAAGTCGCTGACCTGGTTGAGGTGACGGTTCGCGACCAGGGCGTAGGCATTCTTCCCGAGTTTCGCGAGCGGATCTTCGAGCCCTTGTTCACCTCGAAGGCCGACGACAGCACCAAGAAGGGGCTTGGGGTGGGGCTTTCCGTCGTCAAAGGCATTGTCGAATCCGTCGGCGGACGGATCGCATTTGAGAGCACGCCCGGACGGCAGACCATCTTCCGCGTGTTTCTCCCTCGCAGCCAAGAACCACAGACGGCATGAACGGGGAGGCGAACATGGAAGGGCTTGGATCGATCCTGATCGTTGACGACGACGAGACCTTTCGGGAGTCCACGTGCCGTCTGCTGCGGCGCGAAGGGTTCGGCTGTCATGGCGCGGGCGACGGCGACGAAGCGGTGAGGCTTCTTCAAGAGCGCCAATTCGATGTCATGGTCGCCGACATTCGCATGCCGGCCAACCCGGACCTGAGGCTGGTTCAGGCCGCGCGCGAACTGGACCACCAGATGCCCGTGATCCTGATCACCGGTTACCCGTCGATGGAGACGGCGATCCGCTCCGTCGAGTTGTCGGTGGTCGCCTACCTGTCCAAGCCGGTAAGTATGGAGGGCCTGC
>CAZFKF010000666.1:0-4080 GCA_964518805.1 uncultured Planctomycetaceae bacterium
TCCAAGGTCAGGGGAGACGGAACGACAAGCGTGGTGGTCCCTTCCTGCCAGAAGACGCCCTGGGGACGCATGGTCGGCAGACGCCAACGATTCCCCAACACCGGCATCGTAACCGCTCCCAACCCGAGCACCTTCCCGGATCCGCGGACCGCCTCGGGCAGCTCGATCACCACGCGCGTGCCCCCGTGCGCCGCCGCGCTCCCCGCCGTTGACCAATGGACCGGTTGGCCAGCGTAGCGGGCAGCCACGAGTTGGAGCGCAGGATCAAGGTCGACGGCAAGCTGTCGAAGCGGGGCGGCGGGGACATCGAGAGTCCACTGGGCCGACACGTCCACTCCCCGCAGAGAGAACTCGTACGTGAGCGCCTGACGCAACACGTTGTGCTTCCGATCGCCGGCGAGGTCTTCGCTCGGGATCAGCCTCATCGAAAAGCGATGCTGGCCACCCAACTCGATCCGCCACCGCTCTGCCCCGTCGGTCGCGGGGCCGTCCTTGAGCACCACGGCCCGGTCGACGAGCGGCGCGAGCCCTTTGGGTAGAACGATCGCCATGTGGCTGGAGGGGCAAGCCGGCAGCTCGAAGTGGAATTCGATGTCTCGCCAGGTTCCCCGCTGGCCTCGCAGCGACCACTTGAGTTGCAGTTTTCCATCGCGCGGAGATCGAACGCCCACCTGTCCGTCTTCATTGACGGCCAGCGTGGCCGGTTGGGGGTGTTCGCCGAGCCAGGCGGCCTCGCCGATGGCGATGCCGCAGGGAGCCAGCCACAGCATCGAAACGCTTGCGTCGGGAAGGCGAACGTCGAGCACGGCCTCGCCTTCGGCCAGGCTGTCGTCGATCAGTCGTGCCGTGTACCGCGCGCCAATCACGGCCTGCGGCATATTGCCGGGCGACATCGCCGCGTCCAAACGGACGCGCTCGACAAGGGCCTCGAACTCGCCTTTGTTGATCGGCACATACCGGGTGTTGTCGCGCGGCAATTGGTTGAGACGATCGGCGGGAACGAAGACCCGGCGGAAACGGAGCGATTCGGATTCCAGGGACGCCGTCTCACCGGCGACCACCCATCGAGGCGCCGCAGTGCAGCAGACGACCAGGGCGAAGAGGAGCACGGCAGCCGTGCGGTGAAGGTGGCGCCGCCGTGTGCAACCAGGCGCAAGCCATCGCCGGCTCGGGATGGAAGCGGAGGCGTGCAGCGATGATCGCGTGCTCCACGGCCGCCGAACGAAAGTCCAGATGCCGATCGGATCGCCTATCATGGGTGAGAGTCCATGGTCGACACGGGGACCTCCTGCGGCATGATTTCGGTGGACGCATCGCTGCTTGGAGGCAGCGTGCGCGAGAGTCCTTTGGAGGAGCCTCGTTCAAGAATGGAACTCGGGAGGTCGCGGACCGTCACCCTGTGGTGCCGCCTCAGTGTTCCTCGGTACAGCCAAGCGGCTACCAGCGCGAGGACGATGCCCAACCCCGAAGCCTGGGCGACAAGCAAGCTCGGCGCAGGTTGTACGAGGATTGCCGTGGCCAGCAGCATGGCAGCTACCAGCAAGGTCGCGGGGTGACGCGCGACCCTCACATAGATGAGGAGCAGGCCCGAAAGCAAGGCCGCTGCCGACGCGGCCAGCACGAGCAATGCGCGGTCGACCGTTCGGATCTCGCACCGACTCACGGACCCTATGCCGCTGAAAACGTAGCGGTTGGTGTCGTCCGGAACATCGAGCAGCCGGCGGGCCCCCGACCAATTCTCCATTTGCGGCTGTTCCAGGAGCGGCGTTCGTCCCCAGAACAGCCCATGCCATTGCCACTGGAATTCACCGGCAAGTTCCGCTGGCGACTCCAGAAGGTGTTCGCTCCTGGGCAACACAAGCTGCCAATACAATCGATGGACCCACACGTCGCGACCCAGACGAGGCAGTTCGATCGCCATCCGTCCCAATTCCGGGCGTCCGCCCGCGAAACGATACGTGACCTCAAGTTGATGCTGGCGCTGAGGCTCAGCGCCCGGCAAGGTCACGATGACCCTCCCTGTGGGAGTCGATTGCCCAGCAACCCTGGCGCCGTCGAGCCACAATTCGACGTCGGCAGGGTTGACGCTGGCGGGCACGATGAGGTCGAGGCTCTTCTGGGTCGTGGACAGGCGAAACACGGCCCGATCCTGGCGGTACGTCCGCGTGAGCCACGTCTGAACCCAGGCCCGGCTGACTACCGTTGAGCCGGCCGAGCTTTGATCCTCGAGGTGGATTGCCAGGGTCATTTCCCGGGTACGCTCGCTTGCCACGAGGTGCAGACCGCGCCGCGGGCCGGCGAGCAGCACGCCCGCATCGGCCTCCTTCCACGGACCGTCGCGTTGGCGAACCTGGATGCCCTCTTTGGCCGCGACGATCGCCCGGTTCGTCGAGATCTCTCCATCGGCCGGCATCACCAAGGGAATCGCGGCCGTGATGCTCGACCGAGGCGCCAGTTTCTCCAACTCCACAGTGTAGCGGATGACCACTTCGCACGGACCAATACGGGCACTGGGGAGAATGGCTTGCTTGCGCGCGGGGGCGGTTAGGTTGGGTTGATCGTTGAGGTCGGGCAGGTCCACTGGCGTCAACGCCTTGCCTTCCAGTCGCACCGCAAGTTGTTCGGGACCGGCAAGCCCGCGCGGCACATCGAAGGTCAGCCGGTCGACCGGTTTGTACGCCACGAGGTAGGCTAGACGCTGCTGGACTTCGGCCCGCTGCTCGTCCACCGTGATCTCCGTGGTCACGCCGACGCTGAGTTTCTGCGGGTGCACGCGGAACCCTGCGGAGAACGTGGCCTTGCTCGGCTCGGCGCGATAGTAGAGCGGGTCCTGCTGCCGCTCGGGGAGCTTCATCTGGGGCGCAACCTGTTGCCGCACCAGGCCCACCATCGTATCGAGGGCTGGCGTCAGTTCGACGTTGTCGGCCGGCAGAACGACGACCGCCGCCGACGCCTGCGAATCGGCCTTCGGTCGAGGCAAATCCACGGCAATCGACTTGGTCGAAGGCGGCATCTTACGATGGGCGCGGAGCGTGATTTCCAAGGGGCCGATCGAACGCTGCGTCAAGGGAAGAGAACGCATGCCCGACTGATCCACAATTGCGTCGGTCGCGACCAGGCTCTCCGGCCCGACCTCGTCGAGCTCCCAGCCGGGCAAATCGATGTCGAGGTTTCCTACTTCGGCCGCGCGAACCACGTACTTCAGCTTGGCCTCCAAACGGATCTGGTCGGCATCGACCAGGAGCAAGTACTCCGGGTCGACGCTCACGCGCGGGGCTCGGCGCACGACGCGGATCGGCAACGTGCAGGGTTGCGTGAAATACTCGAATCCCGCCACCACTCCGTCGCTCCGCAACGGTTTGGGAAGCTCATCGACCTGGCGCGTGCCGCGAAGCGGACCGACCAGGACTCGCCATTGGCTATCCGCTCGGATGGCCACGTGGCCAGACTGACGCGCCGCGCCCGGCACTTCGTAGGACGCGACCTCGATCCACCCCGTGGGGCCGACAGCGTCCAGGGGAAGCCGGGTGCCGAATTGGATCTCGGCCGGTCCGGTCGTCTTCTTCGGCAGATGGACCTCGACCGCGAGGCGGCCTTCCGCCGCGTCGGTCGGCTTGCCGGGAACCAGCGTATACTGGGCCGTCTGGCTGGCTGCGAGTTCGACGCCTTTGGGCAAACGTATTATGAATGATTCGAACGGGCCGCCCAGACTCCGCACGGCCAAGCGGACATCCGCGTCCAAGCTGCGTCCGTTGACCTTCACTTGGACCGTGCCTGTGGCATCGAGCACGGCCTGCGATTCGGCGGGCCGCGCCTCCGCTCGTCCCCAGGTCAGCTCGAATTCGCCGCCCAGGCCGACAACATCAAGGAGCGTGGCCGCCTTGCCACTCGGAACAGACGGCAAGAGGGTCGGTCCTTCGGAGACCTTGGCGATCGCGCCGAACATCGGAACGGTCAGCTTGAGTTCCGACGTTGCCGCGCGTGGCGCGATGAGTTTCAGCCGCGTCGACTCGCCCACGCGAACGACGGGGACGAGGATTCCCAGCGTGATCTCGTGTTCCTGGCCCGCCCCGCCACGGA